>CAZJUF010000404.1:0-2753 GCA_964549055.1 uncultured Hyphomicrobiales bacterium
GAGACGTTATGGTTTTTGATATATAAAACATTGATGGTAATAATGGATGATTGCGTAAGTCATTCATTATTGCTTCATAAACAAGAAGTATAAAAGATGAAAAAAATATCAAGCCCATTACAACTTACACAAAGTGTAATTATAAACGTTCCAATAGAAAAAATATGGGCAGTCTTTAACGACCTGTCTTTAAGACCAAAATGGACGTGTGATGTTCAAAAAATTAATTTTAAAACCAAAACTACAACTGTTGGTGAAACCGCAATAACTGACTGCATTGTAAACGGGAAAAAAGGAATTTTAACCACAAAGTGTCTATCATTAAACCCAAATAAAAGAGGCGAATTTGTTATTGAGAGTGATACATTTGGAATAACTAAAATGCTACATAATATGGGATTTGCTACGGAATTCAAATCCATTGACAGTAATAAGACTGAATTTACAATGCTTTCCCATTATCTGCCCAAAAACTTCATCCTCAAACTAATTAATGGAATCATAAAAAAGAAAATGGGAAAAGAAGTCGATTTAATGTTAGCAGGACTAAAAAATTATGCAGAAACAGGTCAAGTAAACCTTCTCAACCCTATTAATCGTTAATACATTAACTATGCAATATTTTACAAAAGATTATATCGATTTCTTCAAAGATTTGTCGAAAAACAACAATAAAGAATGGTTTCACGACAATAAGAAACGTTATGAAAATAGTGTGAAAAGGCCATTTTCCAACTTTGTTGTGGCATTAATTGAAGAAGTAAAGAAAATTGATAAAGAAATTGATTTAGATGCTAAAAATTGTATAAGTCGTATCAATAGAGATATTCGATTTGCAAAAGATAAAACACCTTATAATTTGCATTTTAATGCTCATATCACTAAAGGAGACCGTAAAAACAATCCTTATCCAATAGTTGCTATTCGTTTTGGCGGATTTGAAGCAGGAATAATGAGTGGTCATTTTATGCCTTCAAAAGAAAGGTTGCTTAGTATTCGTAATCAAATAAAAGATAATCAAAACGATTTCAGCAAACTATATAGGGATAAAAAATTTGGTAAAATACAAGGAGATGTGAATAAAAGAATACCTATTGAATTTCAAGAAACGTTTAAAACTGAACCATTAATTGCAAATAAACAGTTTTATTATATGACAGAAGAAAAGCCAAGTTTCATCATTAAAGACGATTTAATGTCTAAAATTATAGAACATTGGAAATATGCTAAACCTTTAAATGATTTTCTTACACTACCGATAAAATAAAATTTATGGCTTATGATGAATTTTTGGGAGATAGAATAAGGCAAGTTTTTCAATCAAAAGGAATATCCTTTATCGATAAAAAAATGATGGGTGGATTGGTGTTTTTGGTCAATGACAAAATGTGTTGTGGCATTCATATTGATAAAAAAAGTGGTGATAGTTTATTGATGTCAAGAATTGGTGAAATTAAATACGAAACGGAAATCAAAAAAGAAGAATGCCTACCTATGAACTATACAGGAAGACCAATGAACGGTTTTATTTTTGTAACACCTAATGGTTTTGATATGGACACAGATTTAGAATATTGGATACAACTTTGTATAGATTTCAATCCTTTTGCTAAAAGTAGTAAGAAAAAGAAATGATAAAAGATAATCAACTTATCCCAAATTTATTTCGTTCGGAATATAGTAAGATTGTATCTGTATTGTGTAAAATTTTCGGTCTTTCAAATATTCAAATTGCAGAAGATATTGTAAGTGATACTTTTTTAAAAGCAACAGAAACTTGGGGTTTAAAAGGTATTCCAGACAATCCGACCGCTTGGTTGTACAAAGTTGCGAAAAATTTAACCAAAGATTATTTTAAAAGAAAGAACAACTATAATCAAAAGATTATTCCTGAAATTAAACATCAAAGTAACAATTTTGAAACCTTAGAAATTGACCTTTCAGAGCATAATATTGAAGATAGCCAACTTCAAATGATATTTGCTGTATGCCACCCATCTATTTCAAGAAACTCTCAGATTGCTTTTGCTTTAAGAATTTTATGTGGATTTGGAATTAAAGAAATTGCAAATGCTCTACTCACTAACAAATCAACGATCAATAAAAGGTTACAAAGAGCCAAAGAGCATTTTAGAAAAAATAAAATAGAACTTCATTTTCCAATAAATAAAGAATTCGATAAAAGATTGGATAATGTGTTATCTATTCTTTACCTACTTTTTAATGAAGGGTATTATTCATCATCATCAGAAAAAACAATACAAAAAGAACTATGTATTGAAGCAATGCGACTTTTATATATGTTATTAAATCACAAGCCAAGTAGCATACAAAAGACCAATGCATTGATGGCATTATTCTGTTTTCAGGCATCACGATTTGACGCAAGGGTTAATCAAAATGGTGAACTAATACTATATGAAAATCAAGATACAAATAAATGGAATGATGAATTAATAGAAAAAGGAGAATATTATCTAAAACAGTCTTCCATTGGGACAGAAATAGCAAAATATCATTTAGAAGCAGTTATTGCATTTTGGCATACAAGAACAAACCCTAATGAAAGTGAAAAATGGGATAACATCCTACAACTATACAATAAGTTAATTCAGATAGAATATTCACCAATTACAGCACTCAATAGAACTTATGCTTTGTCAAAAGTTATGGGAAAAGAAAAAGCAATAATTGAAGTCTTAAAGATTGATTTAAAAGATAATCATCTTTATCACACTCTAGTTGCCGAATTG
>CAZJUF010000405.1:0-2732 GCA_964549055.1 uncultured Hyphomicrobiales bacterium
CGCCGTTCCACCACGCTTTGAACGTGGTTCAATGATTTTAAAAACGCTGCACGTTCAATTGTAAACTTCATCCACCTTCTCGCTTACAAAGTTTCCGGATACCAGACCAGCAGCCAGAGCTTAAGAAACCGCCCGATTTTTTGAAAAATCAACGACGGTTTTGAGGCAGGAAATGCCCCAGACCACAAGGATAACTCATATCAGAGCCATATGCCAGTGCCTAGGGGATGTTAACAATTACACACAAGCGTTTGACGGCCAAACTTCGACTGTTCTCAATCGAAATTTGGCCGTTTCTATAGTTTTATTGCTCTAAAATGCCGCGCAAAAACTCTACATCGCGGGCAAGCTTGTCATCCAGTTGCAGCAGTTCTTCAATTTTACGCACCGCATGCAAAACCGTTGTGTGATCACGACCGCCAAATCTGCGGCCAATTTCCGGCAACGACCGCGAGGTCAGCTGTTTGGCCAGATACATGCCAACCTGGCGCGGACGCACAATCGAACGGGCGCGTCGAGGCGATAGCAAATCAGCGCGGGTGACATTGTAGTGTTTGCCGACCGAGCGCAGAATATCATCAATTCTGATGCGCCCCTGCGGCGATGATTTTATCAGGTCTTTCAAAATACGCCCGGCAAGATCAACACTCATCACCGATTCAACCAGTTCGTAATTGGCCACCAGTCGGGTTAAAGCACCTTCCAGCTCGCGACCGCTGCGGGTCACACGATGGGCAATATACTCGATTACCTCAGTGGGCACGGTTAGATTTGGATAGCGCTTTTTGGCTTCTGCCAGACGCGCATTCAATATTCCCACCCTGAGATCAAAGTCTGTTGGCCCGATATCGACCACCAGTCCACCAGCAAGACGCGAGCGCATTCTGGCATCAAGTGAATCGAGCTCACTTGGCGGCATGTCGGCAGCCACCACCACCTGACGGTTGTTGTCTACCAGCGAATTAAAGGTGTGATAGAATTCCTGCTGGATAAATTTGCCCTGAAGAAACTGCAGATCATCAATCAACAGCACGTCAATCGCCCTGAAATGATCTTTAAAACCCAGCATTTCCTTTGAATTAAGCGCCAGCACAAAATGATACATGAAACGCTCGGCGGTGAGGTACAGCACTTTGCGCTGCGGCTCGTTCTTTTTGATATGCCAGGAAATAGCATGTAGCAAATGGGTTTTCCCCATGCCCGCCTTGCTGTGAATATACAAGGGATTAAAGGGAATTGGAGCGTCCGCCCTGGTGTCAGATATACGTTTTGCAGCAGCAAAGGCCAATTCGTTTGACGCACCGGCAACAAAGCCGTCAAAAGTCATATTATGATCAAGTGGAGAGCCCTGACCATCTCCGGTGCCTGTTGTCGCAAACCCGCCACTGCCGCGCTGTACGGCACTCTGGTTGCGGACAAGAGGTGATTTAACCTGGGCTTGCGGGTCCTGGGGGTCGCATTTTTGCGCCACCGGTTCGCCGCGCGGCCGCACGCGGATGTCAATGCGCTTAATTTTCGGCAATTCTTTTCGCGACAGCGCGATCACCCTGTCAATGTAATGGGCATTGATCCAGGTGCGTAAAAACCGGGTTGGCACCGATACAATCAGATTTTCATCGATAACATCGGCAATTTCCATCCGGGCGAACCAGCTGGAATAAATATCATCACCGAATTCCGCCCGCATTCTTTGGGCAACCTTGCTCCAGACTGCATCCAACCCTTTGTCCTGTCCACCATCATCTGCCACCGCTGTTGCCCGCATTTAATTTATCCTCGCTGCCTGTAGATATTGTTCTAATTAGCTTCATTTGATTGTTCTGGACCTTTCAGCCATCGCAATTCTTTTATTCAACCCTTCGACAAATTTGCGAAACCGGTTGTCCGCGCCCCCTTAATCATTTTTAGCCCCCGGGTCATTGTTGCCGCCATGGCAGACCTGATGCTTTCCATCCGGCCTGACCACCGCGATGTTCCGCCGCATCCAGCGGGCCTTCAAAGCCGTCTTTAACATTGTAGCAATTTTCATAACCGGCCATCGACAGTGCGATTGCCGCAGCCATTGAACGCGCACCGGACCGGCAAAGAAAAAACACCGGCGCAGACTTGTCAGCACTGGCCCCTTGCAGGTGCTGAACCACAGCAGTCTCAAAATTCGTCTGGCGCTCCATGGCCGGAAAATTTTGCCATTCCTGCAAAACTACTTTCTTGTCAATCTCATTCAGATCGGGAATGCCAACAAAGCCCCATTCCGCCCGGGTTCGAACATCCACCAATACAGCATCCCGGCTTTCGCTCAGAATTCGCCAGGTCTCCGCGGGCTCAACATCGCCCGCATAACCTTCCGGTCTGGGTCCATATAGCTCTGGCAATGTTGACATCTATTTTCAAGGCTCCAAAAAACATCTCAATCCGATTACAATAAAACCGGTCCACCAAAGAGGCCCAAACCCCTCAAACAACAGAGCGTTTTCTCACCACCGCTTAAAACATATGTAAACCACCCAGGACCGAATACAGTCCACCCGTGACCACACGCGAACGCATGCAGTACATTGGAAGCAATACATAAGTATAAGATAGCCTACAGACACAAATTAAACCGATAACCGCCCAGTTTAACCGTATGCGCAACTCAGAATACTGTGGTGAACGTGGAACAGGACTTTAATAACTATCCTGCTTGCCCCCATCGCCCTTAATTCTGAAAAGACAATACACAAACGGCGTCA
>CAZJUF010000406.1:0-2718 GCA_964549055.1 uncultured Hyphomicrobiales bacterium
GGCAAAAATCACCGTGGGTAAGGACAGCGCCCCACTGGCCATCTACCTCCAAGTGGATTACCTGAAAGTCACCCCGGGATATGGCATTTCCCGCGTGGGCGGGGGCGGGGGTCCCATCCCCAAGGTCGCGGCCCAGTTTGAGGCCGTTGGCTATACATTCGGCCCGGATGGCAAGCAGGGCACCGAGGATGACGTCAGACTTGGCCGCTTGCCCGTTATCTGGCAGGTGGATAACTACAGCCCCTCCGCCGCCGAAATGCAGGATGCCAAATATGCCGGACATATCACCGAAAATGGCACCTTTATTCCCGCCGTCGCCGGCCCCAATCCGGAGCGGAAATATGGCACCAATAACGCGGGCGATCTGAAAGTCATTGCCACCTATCAGGACGGGGACCGGACCTTGACCGCCGAGGCCCATTTGATTGCCACCGTACAACGCTGGAATAACCCGCCCATAATGTAAGCAGGACACGGACCATGAAACATTTAAAACCCCTGAATAAAAAGGCTCATCGGCTGACCCAAAGCGATGAGAAACAGGAAGTTTTCGCCATGCAGACCGTGGCCGGATGTACCACATCCACCGACCCCGGCTGGGAAGTGGACCCGTTCGGCAGTGTCGCCTCTCTGTGTCAGCCTATGGAGGCCGATCTTTATGGCTGTTCCGACCCTTGCTGGTGGCCCGCCGCCGTGCCGGATACGGTCAACACCTATCCCGACTGGTCAAAACTGGAAAATACCCGCAAGAACTGGCGCAAATTACAAGCTGTTTTCCCGGAGGATTAATGTGGTGAAGAAACTTATTATATTGTCGATGATGTTATGGGGGACGGCTTTGCTGTCTGTCAGTTCAGCCAAAGAGTACATGATCGTCGGGGCGCGCCCGGACAAGCTCTATGTCATTGACATCAAGGCCCGCAAAGTTGAAAAAACCTTCACCATTCCCGACAGCACCGCCCCGCAGAATATCGTGATCTCTCCCGATGGCAAGATTGCCTATGTGGGCACCAATCATCTGCGCTCTATCGTCGGCATTGATCTGGAAACGGGCGCGACGGTCTTCCGCGCTGACCTTGATTACAAGGACGATGAACGCACCTGGAATTATGGCTTTGACATCAGCCCCGACGGGTCGGAAATCTATTCCTATGATATTCCGACAAAGATATATCTGGACCGTTTTGAATCCAGAGAGCCACGCCTGAGCGTTTTTAAAACCCATGATGGTCTGGAGGCCAAGCCGGTCCGTGAATTTCCCCTGCCGCGCCGCATTCACCTGTTGATGGTGGCCAAGAGCGGGGCGCTGTATGCCATGGGCTGGGATTTTTACAAGGTTGATGTTCAGACCGGAAAATACGAGGTCGTCTATCCCCTGCGCCACTGGACACAGAAAAATCTCTCACAGCCGGACGCGCTGGCCTTCTGGCCCAGCTGGGACAATAACGGTATTTTCTCAACCCCTATATTTTATGCGCGGACCGATATGGCCGAGGATAATATGGAACGGTTCCGCACCGGGCTGTTGACCCTTGACCTGAAGACGGAAAAATTCGACCTGATTGATTTTCAGTCTGCACCCGAGGTTCTGTTCAGTTCAGTTATCCACCCCGATCGCAAAACCGCCTATGCGGTCTATAATACCCTGCTTAAAATTGATTTGGAAAAGCCCCATACGGCCAAGCGCATTGACCTGAACCATACCTATTATCAGACGGATATTTCCGCCGATGGGACAGAGGTCTATGTGGGCGGCACCACCTGCGACGTGGCCATATATGACAGCACGGACCTGAAACATATTGGCGAAGTGAAATTGCCGAATTGCCCCGATATGGGCGCCACGGTCATTCGCATGATACATAAATAATAATCTTGGTGACAAGACCTGCAACCGATGGAGACTGAATATGGACTATAATTTATACATCAATGGCGCCCCTGTGGCCACCGAGACCCACATGGATATTTTCAATCCGGCAACGGGTGATTTACTGGGCAGATGCCCGGTCGCCACCCGCGCACAGCTGGATGCGGCCGTGGATGCGGCGGCGACCGCTTTCAAAAGCTGGAGCAAGGTCAGCGACACGGACCGGGCGGCCGCCTGTCACGGCATCGGGCAGCTATTGGAAGAAAAGGCCGAGGAGCTGGCCAAATTATTGACCGAGGAACAGGGCAAGCCCCTGAACGGCGTCGGATCACGATTTGAAATGGGCGGCTGTCAGGGCTGGACCCATTATACCGCCGATCTGGAATTGCCCGTGGAAGTCATTCAGGATAACGAAGAAGGCCGGGTGGAATTGCACCGTAAACCCATCGGGGTTGTAGGCTCCATCACGCCGTGGAACTGGCCGCTGATGATCGCCATCTGGCATATCATCCCCGCCATTCGCACCGGCAATACGGTGGTGATCAAACCATCTCCCTTCACCCCGCTCAGCACTCTGCGCATGATTGAATTGATCGCCGGAACCCTGCCCAAGGGCGTGTTGAATGTGGTCAGCGGCAGAGATGATCTGGGCCAGATGATGAGCGAACATAAGGGCATTCAAAAAATCGTCTTCACCGGTTCCTGCGCCACGGGTGAGAAAATTATGGCCAGCGCGGCCCCGACCCTGAAACGGCTGACGCTGGAGCTTGGCGGTAATGATGCGGGCATTGTCCTGCCCGATGTGGATGCCAAGGCCATCGCCGAGGGCCTGTTCTGGGGCGCCTTTA
>CAZJUF010000407.1:0-2708 GCA_964549055.1 uncultured Hyphomicrobiales bacterium
AGACGACGCAATCTTCATCTTTCAAAGCCTTGAATAATTGTCTGGCATCATTGGCGTCGGTTTTCAGGTCTTCTCTGTCTTCCAGCAGCGCATGGTGAGAGCGTATGATCTGGCGACCTTCGTGGCGAAAAAACACATTGCGATCGCCCCCAACAGCAGTGTTGCCTGACCATTCATAGCCGGGGAATGTGACGAAGCGGCCGTCTTCGAGATATTCCGCTGTCAGCTCATTGAGATAGGCCCAAAAGCGGTTGTTGATCTGAAAATCATTGCCCTGATGCGCGCTCACATCTAAAAATGCCAGATTGCGGGCGAAATCAAAATAGGACCGGGCCGAGTTAATGCCAACGGTTTCGCCGGTCTGGCCGTGCAGGTCGGCCCAGTAACCGCCTCTGTCGCCATCGCGGACCAGCAGCGGTGGTGACGTCGCGACAACATTTCCGCCTTCCTCCACCACCTTGATGCGCAATAGGCCTTCCTCAGATACCTGAAGATTTTCGAAGCACATGGATTTATGTCCGAGGCGATAGTCAACAATCTCGGGCAAACCTTTTACCGGCAGTGACGTTTGCAGGTGGAATTTTCCAGCAGCGCGGTTGGTGGGATTGCCCCATTTGTCTTCGCATTTGAGGCCAAAGACAAATTTTTCGTTCGTGCGTCTCAAGGTCGGCAGAACTGCCTGCCATTGTACCGGGTCGGTTGGAACAATGGAAATTGTCAGTTGCTCCGGCAGGGAGACGAAATGGCCAACAGCACAGACGTCAGCCAGAACCTTGAACTCGAACGCATGTTCCACATTGGTCTGCAACAACATGCCCGGCCCGCCTTGCGAAGTGTCGCCCAAAACAATGATGATTTTTTCACCCGGTCGCAGACAGCCCCCGGCAACCGCAATGGTGATGGCTTTGTTCCACGGCCGTTGACCGTCATAACCGTAGCTTACATCGAGGCTGGCAGCACCGCTGGTGGTGGCGGTAATGTAGTTTTTTTCCTGCGGCCGGTCGGTTTGAAAGCGGCCAAAATCACTGACCACGCGAAACACCACTCGGATGGCACCGGTATCATCAATGCCGAATTGTCCAACGGTGCAGGTAATGGTGAAACTGTTAAAACTGCGCACTTCAAATTCGCCGGTGGGCGCAAGCGTTGCGTGGCCATAGGCATAGGCGTCGCTGCCGGGTTCAGCACGAGGCCAGAGGTCGCCGGTTAATTCGCGCGCGACAGGTGAATACGACGGCAGATCAGATGTCATGGCGAACCATAATCCTGCCACCCTTCATGACCATTTTCAAACTCTCCTGAGGTCGCGCCAGCAGACCAATGTCGCTCAAGGGGTCACCGTCAACAACAATCAGGTCAGCGTCAAAACCGGTTGCCACCTGACCAATCTGGTCCTGCATCCGAAACAACCCCGCTGCATTGACGGTGGCCTGACGGATCAGGTCTTTGGTTGGGATAACTTCTTTGCGGATGTCGAATTCTTCGCTCTGGCGGCGGTGCATCTGACCCAGCAAGTCCGTGCCATAGGCGATGTGCACACCGGCTTTATAGGCCATCTCAAGGGCGGTAATTCCGGCATCAAGCACCTGGTGGGTTTTGGCCACCAGATCAGCGGCAAGACCTGCTTCAACACCTTCTTCTATCAAGGCGCGATAGATCGCAAGCGTTGGCACCAGTGTTGTCTCATATTCGCGCATCAAATCGACGCTTTCCTCATCAATGAGATTACCGTGTTCAATCGATTTGACCCCACAGCGAATGGCGCGGTTAACGGCGCGCGCCGTGTACGCATGGGCAATAACGGGAATTTGGGCAGCGTCGGCCTCACCGACAATGGCGCGAATTTCCTCTTCAGAAAACTGCGTAGAAGTTATGCGGTCGGTGGGTGATGCCACACCGCCCGAGGCCATGATCTTGATGTGTGTGGCGCCGCGCCTGATTTCTTCGCGCGCAGCTTTCAAAACCGCATCGACGCCGTCACAGACAACGCCAAGACCGGCACAGCAAAAACACTGGTGCAGGGAAATCTCGCCTGGCCCGCGCATATCACCATGGCCACCGGTCTGCGACAGGGCATGGCCACAATACAACAGCCGCGGCCCGGCAATCAGACCTTGCTCAACCGCATGCGCCAGCCCCCAGTCGGCACCACCGGCATCGCGCACAGTGGTAAAGCCACGCGCCAGCATATCACCCATAATTTTGGCGGCCTGAGCTGATACATAAAAAGGAGAAGACGCCTTAAGCAGCGGAAAATCTGCGGTATAAGCAATAACATGCACATGGGCATCACACAGACCGGGCATAAGCGTTTTGCCGCCGAGATCAATTACGCTAGCCGATGAGCACTTTATCGCCGCGCCCGAAATCTCGGCAATTTTGCCATCCCGAACCAGCACATTTTGATCCGCAATATTCTCCCCCGCCACCACATCAAGGACGGTGGCATTGGTCAATATGATTGGAGGGTTCATGAGGGGTTCTTTCGAAATGGAAAACAGCTTTAATGAACTGCTTTACCACAGTTTTTTGAGATTTTCGATATGTCATGCTTGCTCTGGTCGAGATTATACAGAAAGATCATACTTTTATAACTGAGGGTTCTCACATGAACGGTGCTGACAAATTATGCCAGACTTTGCTGGGTAATGATGTGGATGTGTGTTTTGCCAATCCTGGCACGTCAGAGATGCATTTTGTTGCAGCGT
>CAZJUF010000408.1:0-2691 GCA_964549055.1 uncultured Hyphomicrobiales bacterium
TTAGGCAAACCTGATTTGAAGATGATTACAGAACTGTTGCGTAACTGCCGGTTTGCTGTTTGATAATTTTTTTAATTCTCCACCGTCCCAAAGACTAGAGCATTCTGCAACTTCGCGTCTTGACATCAGGCCTGTTGGATTTGACACCTTTCGTTTTAAGCTCTAAAGCCGCATCATCTCCTTCAGTTCCTGTCGCGATACCACGTGGCAGTAAATCATATTGATGATTTCAAGTTCTTTATGATGCAGCTCATCGCTGCCAGCAGCACAACAATCTTCGACAACCACCACGTTAAAACTCTCGTCCGCCAGGCTTCTCACGGTTGACGAGACACATTGATCTGTGAAAATTCCGCAGCAAATTACGTTTTTGATGCCAAGATTGTGCAATATCAATCGCAGGTTGGTGCCGGTCAGGGCCGAGTCTGTGGTTTTGGTGACGACAATCTCGTCGCCGATAGGAGCGAGATCGCCAACCATTTGCGAAGGCTCCTGATTTTTCGGCAACAGCAGATTGTTCCATCCGGGCATTTTCTGGCTCAAGGAGCGATCCCGGCCATCTTCGGTATGGCAGGCAATGCGGGCGAACAGACATTCGATATTTTGGGCTCGGAACAATTTCAATAATTCTGCCGTTCCGGGGATGACACTCTCGTTCATGCGCTGATGAAAAGGTGTCCAGGCGTCATATTCGCTTAAAGCTTCGCTGGACAGGGTGCTTTTATCCGGGCGTTCAAGATAGGTGTTTTGTACATCGATGACGAGAAGGGCGGTCTCGTTTGCTTTGAGATCAAGATCATCCGGCTCCGGTGCGTTTTGATAATATATCGACCGATAGGCTGTTTTCCAGCTCATGTTGTCTCTTTCCTACTTGTTAAAATCTTGACGTAAAGAGGCCACGAGCTTCGTAGACTTCAGCGGCTTCTTCAATAAAATCGGCCATGTGGTTGGCATTGTAGGTGGCCCGCAGATTTTCGGCAATTTTCTCCAAAACATGTTTGTCGCGCGCACGGCCCGGTCGCAATAATTCGTAGATTTCCATCAGGTAGTCCTGAGGAATCTCGACAAGTTCGGCACCGCGTTCAAAATTCTCCGCCAGTTTTTCCCGGTTGCCGGTGCGGGCGATCCTGGCCTGTAGCTCAAGGGCGCGGGCGGTAATCTTAAGATCTTCCATCACCACATCGCCGTTTGCGACCGCTGCCAGATCAAGTTGATCGAGCGATTTTCCCCGGCGGCCGCGAACCAGATCACGACGCATTTCGGCTAGCGGGTAATCTTGTGCCTCAAGCTTTTCATCGTCCATCACTTCTCTCCCACAAACTGAACGTCGATTTCTTCGGGCAACTTATCTTCCTCGGTGAGGGACGTTTCAATTGCATATATCAGAGCGACACGGGCGTGAAAGCGGGCACCCAATGCCTCGCCGCGTGTTGGCACAACAACAGGTTCTGGCATAATGCCCTTGGCATAATCGCCAGCGTTTTCGCCAAACTTGCGGTAATGTTCAAGCCGGGTAATGGGGGCGTTGGAAAACAGCTCGAGATTATTATGCGGCAAGCGGTCGATGTGATGAATGACGGCGGTTCCCTTGGCCTGAATGCCGATGCCAATGCCTGAGCCTGACAGGCTGGCGGCACTTAAACCCAGAAATGACGTATCCGCAGTGTGGTGAAAGCGCACGATCCGGGGGCGCAACCCTTTGGCTTTTATACCCGCCATCAGCTCCGCCAGCACCTGACTGAGCGGATGATCGCCAGTGGTGCGGAACAGTTTGAGGCCAAAGGCCGGGCTGATGCCGATGACGACTTCATCGTCGCGCTCGCCACGTTCGGCATCGGCTATTTTTGTATAGGTGATTTGCTTGGTTTCAAGCGCCTGAAAAGTTTTTTCCTTATGCAAAACAGCGTCGCGGGTGAGCTGATCGCGGATGTTGATAATCTCTTCGCGGCGTTGTTTGGTGAGTTGATAACCGCTGCCGGGACCGTTGTAATCATTGGCATCGTTGATGGCGGAAATGACGCGGCCATTTCTGATTATTGCCGAGGTTTGCAGGTAATCACCGGACACCCTGAGTTTTACCAGTGACAACAGATGTTCAGCTTCTTGACCAAACCCGCGTTTGGCCAATGCCTTTATGACATCGACGACAGTG
Source organism: uncultured Hyphomicrobiales bacterium (assembly GCA_964549055.1). Taxonomy (GTDB): domain Bacteria; phylum Pseudomonadota; class Alphaproteobacteria; order Rhizobiales; family JAJFHR01; genus JAJFHR01. The sequence goes on from CAZJUF010000408.1 coordinate 2,153, forward strand.
ATGCCGCGGGTTTTGATCTTGTCACTGATCAATGCCACATCGCGTGGCATATAACTTTCAGTTTCATCAGAACCTGATGCTGCCACTACACTGTTTTTCATGTGAGCTGTGGGTGAGCCTAAATCCAGTTCTTCAAACACTGCTGCCAGGGCATCGACGGCCCGGCTGCGCACGTCGAGAATGCGCGCCTCATCAACCGGGGAAAGGCCACCATCGGCTTCAAAATCGCGCTGGAGCACCAGAAAATCTTCCAACTCTTCACCATTGAACAGTGAGGCATTGAAGGAATTATCATATTTGAGAATAGTGCCAAAACCCGAACAGATAAAATCCGAACCTGAGATCAAATACGGTAAAATTTTGGCACCGATACGAATTTCTGATTCAGAACTACGCGCATCATTGCCTGAAGCGCATTCGAGATCGAGCCATACGGCTAGCAGGTTTTCCGCCATCAATTCACGCACGCCACCGGCAATGCTGGCGGCCAGCGGTGCGCCATCAATGCCGCCATTCTGAGTGCCTTGCGCGCCCATGGC
>CAZJUF010000409.1:0-2688 GCA_964549055.1 uncultured Hyphomicrobiales bacterium
GCCTTGTCGATAATCTCATCTGAGCTTTATTGGCTGCCGATGTTCACATATGCCAAGTATTATGCGTTCTCGAAAGATCTGGACTTCAAAACAACCCCGGATGAAATCCCACCTTTTTATGCTGCCAAGTGGAACTAACCGGCTGAATTGACACCTTCCGGCCCGGTCTGGGTACTTCCCCGACCGGGCTGTTTTTCAAAGAGGTTATAGCGGCAATGCTTTATTTCGCATTGAAGCGTCTGGGCGTTGCTTTACTTGTTGCCCTCACCGTTTCACTCATAACTTTTTCATTGATTTATATCTCCGGCGACCCGGCAATTGCCCTCGCGGGTGATGAGGCAACGGAAGCCGAGATTGAAAATATCCGTGAATACTACGGCTACAACCGGCCGATTGTTGTGCAATATTTAGACTGGTTATTTCGGGCGGTTCAGGGTGATTTTGGCACTTCCAACTATCTCAAGGTACCGGTCGCAAGTGTCATTTTTGAACGCCTGCCCACCACCATGCTGCTGGGTGCGTGTGCGCTGACATTTGCCCTTGTTCTGGCCATTCCTTTAGGCGTGCTGGCGGCTGTCCGTCCCAACAGCTTTATTGACCGATTTGCCTTAAGTGTGGCTGTTGTCGGACAGGCCATGCCGAGCTTCTGGTTTGCACTCACCTTGATGCTGTGGTTTGGCATCACCTGGCGGCTTTTACCCATCACCGGCACAGCTACCTGGTCTGCTTTAATCATGCCCTCGGTCACACTTGGGTATTATATAACTCCTGCGGTTATGCGTCTGACGCGCGCGGGCATGCTTGAGGTTCTGGGCTCGGATTATATTCGCACCGCCTATGCCAAGGGCCTGCGCCCGATGACCGTTTTATTCAAACACGCGTTGCGAAATGCCATCATTCCCGTGGTGTCCCTGTCTGCGGTGCAATTCGGTTTCATGCTTGGTGGCTCCATTGTCGTTGAAACAATCTTTGCCATTAACGGTCTGGGATATCTTGCCTGGGAATCAATCCAGCGTGCCGACCTGCCAATGATGCAGGCTATCGTTCTGGTGTTGAGCGTATTTTACATCACTCTTACGTTCCTCGCCGATTTGCTCAATGCCTTCCTTGATCCACGCATAAGGGTAAGTTGATATGGCCGATATTGTTGAAACCATTGTTGAACCCACACCGGGGTCTTTGTTGCGCAAGCGTGTCTTCAAGCACACGGGCCTGCTGATTGGCTCGGGTATTTTATTTTCAATTTTCTTTATGGCGATTTTTGCCGATGTTCTGGCACCACTTGATCCTTATGACCAGGATCTGTCACGCAAACTGATCCCGCCAATCTGGCAGGACGGGGCTAAAGTCACCTGGGACCACCCTCTTGGCACAGACCAACTGGGACGGGATTATCTCAGCCGTCTTCTTTATGGCTCGCGCATATCCCTGCTTATCGGTTTTGCTGCCATGTTCATTTCCGGCATCATCGGAACCACGCTTGGTGTGTTGGCCGGATATTTTGGCGGTCGGGTTGACATGGTGGTGAATTTTATCATCACCACTCGCCTTTCCATGCCGGTGGTGCTGGTGGCGCTTGCGGTTGTCTCTTTAGTGGGCAGTTCTTTAACCGTGGTTATCTGGGTGTTGGGATTGTTGATCTGGGACCGTTTTGCGGTTGTCATGCGCTCGGCCACCTTGCAGGTGCGAAATCTTGATTTTGTCGCTGCCGCTCAGGCTTTGGGCTGTTCAACCCCGCGCATTATTCTCACTGAAATTATGCCTAACATTGTCAATTCACTGATTGTTGTGGCCACACTGGAAATGGCACATGCGGTTTTGCTGGAAGCTGCCCTTTCGTTTCTGGGCCTGGGCGTTCAACCGCCTGAGCCAAGCTGGGGGCTGATGATCTCAGAAGCCAAAGGCATGATTTTCTTTGATTCCTGGCTCATCGCTATCCCGGGCGCTGCCTTGTTCGCGCTTGTGTTGTCTATCAATCTGCTGGGTGATGGTGTGCGTGATGTCACCGCACCGGAAAACAGGAACTAACAGGCCCGTACAGAATATGTCGCAACGCTTATTAGACGTTAAAAATCTCACCATAGATATTCCGGTGCCATCGGGGACTTTGCATGCGGTTCAGGGGCTGGATTTTTATCTTAACCGCGGTGAAACGCTGTGCATCGTGGGTGAATCGGGATGCGGAAAATCACTGACATCGCTGGCTTTGATGAACCTGTTGCCCACAAAAGCCATTCGAAAAGCCGACAGGCTGGTTTTGGATGGTGTAGATCTGATGCCTCTCGACAATCGGTCAATGTCGGATATTCGCGGCAATAAGATGACGATGATCTTTCAGGAGCCAATGACATCACTCAACCCTGCTTATACGATTGGCAACCAGCTGCAAGAGGTGCTCTTGCGCCACAAAAAAGTATCAAAAGCACAAGCGCGTGACCGGGCAATTTTACTGCTTGAAAAAGTCGGTATCACGGGTGCCGCCAGTCGACTAAACCAGTATCCTCATCAGCTTTCAGGTGGTTTGCGCCAACGCGTTATGATTGCCATCAGCCTGATGTGTGAACCTGAGCTGATCATTGCCGATGAACCGACCACGGCTCTTGATGTCACCATACAGGCGCAAATACTGCATTTGCTTGCAGGCTTGCAGGATGAATTCCGCACCAGCCTTATTCTCATTACGCATGA
>CAZJUF010000410.1:0-2688 GCA_964549055.1 uncultured Hyphomicrobiales bacterium
CAAGCGATTATTCAATGCTCGAAGGCGGGCTGGACCGGTTTGTCAAGCTGGACAAACCCCAGGATTTTATCGGCAAAACCGCCATATCAATCGAAAAACAAAAAGGTGTGTCAAAACGCTTTGTCACCCTCATTGTGGAAGCGGGCGAGGAAGATGCCCCCTACATGTCAACGCTTTGGCATGACGGTGAAATCGTCGGTGAGACCACTTCGGGCGACTGGGGCTATCGCGTCGGCAAATCGATAGCGCTGGGCATGGTGCGTGTCGATCTGGCTCAACCCGGTACGATTATCGAAGTCGAAATTTATGGTCAAAAATACAAAGCCACAGTGCAACCGGATCAACCGCTTTGGGACCCGGATAATGAACGCATGCGCGCTTAACAGAAAAGAGAACTTATGAAACAGATACCTGCAAAAGCCCGCGCCGTCATTATTGGCGGCGGGGTCGTTGGTGCATCCGTTGCCTATCACCTTGCCCAACTGGGCTGGCAAGAAGTGGTGTTGCTGGAGCGCAAGCAACTGACTTGTGGCACCACCTGGCATGCGGCCGGTCTCATCGGCCAGCTCAGGGCCAGTAACAATATGACACGACTGGCAAAATATACTGCCGATCTTTATGCCCGCCTGGAGCAGGAAACGGAAATTGCCACCGGCATACGTGCCAATGGATCCATCACCGTGGCGCTCAGTGATGACCGCATGGAGGAGTTGCGCCGGGGACAGGCGATGGCGCAATCTTTTGGCGTTGAAGTGGCTGAGCTTTCCATTGATGAAATTGCGCAAAAATACCCCCATCTCAATGTGAGTGATGTGGTTGGTGGCGTCTTTATTACCAAGGACGGGCAGGGCGATCCGGCCAATATCACTATGGCGCTGGCCAAAGGCGCGCGGATGAAAGGCGTGCAGATTTTTGAAGGCGTCAAGGTAACGGCGATTGATCAGGCTAATGGCCGGGTGAGCGGTGTTGAAACAGATCAGGGGCATATTGAGACTGATTTTGTGGTCAATTGTGCGGGCATGTGGGCGCGCGATGTGGGGCTGATGGCCGGGGTTGCCGTGCCGTTGCATGCAGCTGAACATTTTTACATCGTCACCGAGCCGATGGCGGCAATGACGCGGGGGCTGCCGGTGTTGCGGGTGCCTGATGAATGTGCCTACTACAAAGAAGATGCGGGAAAATTATTGCTTGGTGCATTTGAGCCAGAATCCAAACCGTGGGGTGGTGATGGCATTCCTGATGATTTCTGCTTTGATCAACTGCCGGAAGATTTTGATCATTTTGAACCTATTCTGGAACAGGCCATCAACCGGTTTCCACCCCTGGCTGAAGCCGGTATTCAGACCTTTTTCAACGGGCCGGAAAGTTTTACCCATGATGACCGCTATCATCTGGGTGAAGCACCAGAATTGAAGAATTTCTATGTAGCGGCGGGTTTCAATTCTGTCGGTATTCAATCTGCTGGCGGAGCCGGTATGGTGCTGGCGCAGTGGATGGACGATGGTGCACCGCCAGTTGACCTGTGGGACGTGGATATTCGCCGCAATCTCCCTTTCCAGAACAACAAGACTTATCTGGCAGCGCGTGTGACCGAAACCTTGGGGCTTCTGTATGCCGATCACTTCCCCTACCGGCAATATGCATCAGCGCGGGGCATAAGACGTTCGCCCCTGCATCAGCATCTGGAAAAACTGGGCGCGTGTTTCGGCGAGACCGGTGGCTGGGAGCGTGCCAACTGGTTTTTGCCGCGCGCAGAACTCGAAGCAGGCAAAATGCCCGAATATGAATATAGCTGGGGCCGGCAAAACTGGTTTGGTCATTCTGCCCGCGAGCACATGGCCATTCGCGAAAACGTCGGGATTTATGACATGTCATCGTTTGGCAAAATCCGTGTCGATGGGGCGGATGCATCAGATTATCTGCAATTGATCTGCGCCAATGATGTGGATGTGCCGGTGGGCAAAATCGTCTATACCCAATGGCTCAACAATAAAGGCGGGATCGAAGCCGATGTCACCGTCACGCGTCTGGGCGCGGACAGTTATATCGTCGTTACTCCCTCAACCACCACCACCCGCGATATGGCGTGGCTGCAGCGCAACAAACCGCAAGATGCAGCAGTCAGTTTTGTTGATGTAACGGCAATGGAAGCGGTGATTTGCGTCATGGGACCAAAGTCGCGTGAAGTGCTTGAACAGGTGACACCGCAAGCACTCGATAATGATGCCTTTCCTTTTGGCTGGGCGAAAGAGGCTGAAGTCGGCATGGGAGTGGCGCGACTGCATCGCGTCACCTATGTGGGGGAGCTTGGCTGGGAAATATATGTTTCCAGCGATCAGGCGCAACATGTTTTCGAGACCATCCATGCTGCGGGAGAAAAATTGGGCGCTGTTATGTGCGGGCTGCACATGATGGACAGCTGCCGCATGGAAAAAGGCTACCGTCACTTTGGCCATGACATCACCGATGAGGACCATGTGCTTGAAGCGGGCTTAGGTTTTGTGGTCAAGGTCGACAAACCCCCCGGTCGCTTCGGCCCCTTCATTGGCCGCGATGCGGTGATTGCCAAAAAACAATCCGGTCTGCAAAAACGCCTGCTCACTTTCATATTGCGCGATGCCGAACCCTTGTTGTTCCACAACGAACCCATCTTGCGCGACGGCGAAGTCGTCGGCCACCTCACATCAG
>CAZJUF010000411.1:0-2685 GCA_964549055.1 uncultured Hyphomicrobiales bacterium
GCATCCGATTTTGGTGACACTCACTTTTGTTGTGATGTTTGCAGCATCCGCACCGCAAATCGCCTTTCTCGGTCGTGAAATAATGCCGCTGATGGATACCGGTGTGATGATCATCACTTTTGAAGCACAGCCAAATACAGATGCCGGGGAAATGCGCAAAATTGCTGCCGGTGTTGATGAAGCTGTACGGGTTTCAATGCCTGATGACTGGTTGCTTAACTCCTCAATGATCATTGGGGCTGAACCCGGAGTTAAGTCTTTTGGTGCAGCACGCACGTTGCAGGCAGGACGGTTCACGGTCAATATTGTCAACCGCTTCAAACGCTCGCAGTCTATTTATGAAATTGAAAAAAATATCCGCCAGCGTCTGAGTAAAATCCCCGGACTGGTATCTTCGAATGTATCCGAGTTTGGCGCCACTGCCCTGTCATCAATTCGCGGCGCTGTGGACGTTATGATAATCGGCCCCGACCCTCTGGTTCTTGACCAACTGGGTGATCAGGTCATGATCAGGCTTAAATCGGTTAAAGGCCTCACGGGTTTTGAACGTACCTGGCAGGGGGCAGCCCAGCAGTTAAACCTGAATGTTTCGCCCGAACGCGCCAGACTTTACGGTTTGACAGCCCTTGATGTCGCCCGGCAAGTGGCCGCTGCCGTGCAGGGTATTCCCGGTGGCAGATTACGGATCAATGGCGAAAACTCCATTCCAGTCTGGGTGCGGTTGAAAGCTGACCAGCGCTCGACACCGGAAGCTTTGAATGCTGTGCAAATTCGCACAGTTTCAGGAAAATATATCCCCCTTGCAGCGCTTGCCAGCCCGACAACAACATTTGCCCCGACAGCCGAAACCCATCAGGCCTTGCTGCCTACTCTCGATATTGTCGGCTATCGGCGCAATATTGCCATTACCAACCTGCATGACAATGTTACAGCCGCGTTGAAAGGCTTGCAGTTGCCGCGCGGATATTCAATAGCCTATGAAGGCGAATTCAAGCAGATGGGGGAATCTTTCACTCGGCTGAGAAACTCGCTGATTATTGGCCTTGCCCTGTTGTTCCTGATGCTGGTGATCACCTTTGGTTCTTTCCTCGACCCGATTGCGATTATGGCCTCCCTGCCGCTGGCGGTCATTGGGGCTGTATGGGCAATGATGCTGGCCGACAAGCATAGCTCGATGCCATCGTTTATGGGGTTTATCCTGCTCATGGGGATTGCGGTGAACAATGGCATTTTGCTGCTTGATTTCACCAAGGAGGCAATGAAAAAGGGCAAGCCTCTCAAAGATGCGCTGATCCAGTCGGTTGAACTGAGAACCCGGCCAATTCTGATGACAGCGACGGCTTCAAGTGTCGGCATGTTGCCGATTGCCATGGAGTGGTCGGTTGGTATTGAACGCCTGTCACCGCTTGCTGTGGTTGCCATTGGCGGGTTGATGGTGGGGACTTTCCTGACTCTCGTTGCCGTGCCGGTATTTTATTATTTGCTGCATCGGGGTCATTCAAAAATTATGGTACTATTTGCGGGCGATGAGTGAGGTTCAAATGAAATCTTTGTTTATAGCTGTGAAAACAGGACAGACTGATCGAACCACCGGTCGGACTTTCCATTGAAGCGAGGTTGATAGTCATATGTATACACTTGATGATTTAATGCCGGGGCGATTGGTTAAATCGACCATGGTTGTTGTGATTATGGTCTTCGGTATGCTGGTTGCCGGCAATCTACCGGTTTTTGCGCAAGGTACGGGTTCGCCCCAGTCCAATGCGCCTTACCGGGAAAATACACTTAGCAAACAAAGTGACTCTGATCTCTGGCGCGCCTTAAAACAGGGCCGACCAGGCCTTGTGACCACTAAACGGGCTGAGGACAGTGTGGCGATCAACACGGATGGTGTCTGGTGGGCGCAATTGCGTCAAAGCGATGGTCCCTTAATCAGGTATGGCGCAGTCGGATTACTCGCCGTCATTGGTATATTGTCCCTGTTTTTTATGCTCCGGGGGCGTTTGAAGATTGAAGGCGGCCGGTCTCGCAACAAGATAGCGCGGTTTTCAGTAACACACAGGGTGGTGCACTGGGGCATAGCGGTGCTGTTTTTGCTGCTCGCCTTTACCGGACTGGTTTTATTGTTCGGTCGGCCTGTGCTGATACCTGTGATCGGAAAGACTGCATACAGCGCGCTGGCCACAGCATCAATGCAGACACATAATCTTTTTGGGCCGATTTTTATTCTCTCGTTAGTGGCGCTTTTCGTCACTTTTATACGCGGGAATTTCCCAACGCTTACCGATATTAAATGGGCGTTGCGCGCCGGTGGAATGTTCGGTGGTCATGCCAGTTCCGGGCGCTATAACGCCGGTGAAAAAGCATGGTTCTGGGTGGCGATCCTCGCCGGCCTGACCCTATCGGCCAGCGGTATTCTGCTGAGTTTTCCCGATGCTCTTGGCACCCGCAATCTGCTGCAACTATCGCAACTCTCCCATGTCATCGCCGCCCTTGTTTTTATCGGCTTTGCTCTTGGTCACATTTATCTTGCAACCATCGGAACCCAAGGCACGCTGGAAGGCATGATTGACGGCGAGGTGGATGAGAACTGGGCACGCACCCATCATGATCGCTGGTTTGCAGAAATTAAAGCCGAAAAAGGAGTAAACAGACAATGAGCATTATTGAACTTCTCGAAGGCCC
>CAZJUF010000412.1:0-2682 GCA_964549055.1 uncultured Hyphomicrobiales bacterium
CGAATGATCTCCGCCACCGCCACAATGTACGATTTTTCCGGCGGTGCCCATCCCAACAGCTGGTCGCGATCCATAAACATCAATCTGCAAACCGGCAGACCAATGACAACCAGAGGTTTGTTTTCTGATGCGTCAATAGAAACTCTGATTTCTAAATGCAGCGACATGATTATTGACACCAAAGCCGGGAGGTTTGGCAGTCGCATCGAAGATGCGCGCGTCGATTTGGAGCAATCCTATCCCGGCGCGGTAAAATCCCATGTTTTGGATATGTCCAAGTGGCGCTTCACCGAAAAAGGCGCTGTCATAGGTTTCGACCCCTACGCCATTGGACCCTATGTAGAGGGGCCGTACTCCTGCGAATTTTCGACGAAATTTATCATGGGTCTGGCCAGTAATCCGGGACTATTGCAAAGATGAGGGAACAACATCGCGTCGTCAGGCAATACTTCCAAGACGCTCGCGCAAAACATCCACCGCCCCTGCCGGTGTGTCGAGCACAGTAACACCAGCGGCTTCAAGGGCATCGCGTTTTGATTTATACGTTCCCTTGTTGCCGACGACGATGGCTCCGGCGTGGCCCATTTTTTTGCCTGCCGGTGCAGCGCCGCCGGCAATAAAGGCAATGACCGGCTTCGCCATGGAGGCGGCATATTGGGCTGCTTCTTCCTCCATGGTTCCACCGATTTCCCCCACCATGACGATGGCTTTGGTTTGCGGCAACTGATCCAGCGCCATCAATGCATCGCGGGAGGTGGTACCGATGATGGGATCACCACCAATACCGATGAAGGCAGATTGACCAAAACCGGCGGAAACCACATTGAGGCAGAACAGGGTACCAAGACTGCCGCTGCGCGATAGAATACCGATGTGGCCTTTTTTGAATATCTTGCTGTTAAACGCGGGCATAAAGCCCAAAAAACCTTCGCCAGGTGTGACGCAACCAGCCGTGTTGGGGCCCAGTATCTGGACGCCGCGCTCTTTGGCTGCCGACATGATATACATGACGTCGCGCACCGGAATATGCTCGGTTAAAATGCATACGCCTTTAGCACCAGCTTCAATCGCATCAAGGGCTGCTCCCTTGACCAGCATCGGCGGGATAAAGAGAACCGAATAATCAAATCCCACCTGCTCCATCGCTTCAACAGCACTTGCTGTTACCGGCACACCGCAATGAACTGTTCCGGCTTTTTTGGGATTAACACCGGCGACAACATTCGTGCCGTATTCCTGCATGCGTTCGGTCCAGAACGTGCCTTGTTTGCCGGTAATTCCCTGCACCAGCACTTTATCGGATGAGCGAATAATCATTACCTTGCTGCCTCCACTGCGGCCTTGCTGGCGCTGTCCATATCGCTAAAGGGTTCCATGTCCATGCGCTGATTCAACATGGCCACAGCCTCGACATCGCCGGTGCCGTGGATGGAGAAAAAAATCGGGATTTCGGGCTTAAGTTCAAGCCAGGCATCGATGATACCTTGCGTCATCACATCACAGCGGGCAAAGGCACCACAGAAATTGACCACCAGGCTTTTGACCGACGGGTTAGACAATACCAGTTCCAATGCCGGTTTGGCTTTGGTGTAGGCATCGCCGCCGATCTCGAGAAAATTTGCCGGCCTGCCACCATAGAAGCTGACCACGTCCATGGTGGTCATGGTAAGACCTGCGCCATTGGCAATAATACCAACGTCGCCATCAAGCTCGATATACTTGAGGCCAAGTTCCACCCCACGCACTTCCAGTTGGCTCAGTTTTTCCGCAGACCCCGTGGCTGCGACTTCGGGCTGGCGCACAATTGCGCTGTCATCCATTGAAAATTTGCAATCCAGTGCGATTATTTGATCATCACGGGTGACAACAAGCGGATTAACTTCAACCAGCTCTGCATCGTAGCGGGTGAAAACCTCATAGAGATGGCACAATGTTTCGGCTATCTGCGGTTCAATCTGACCCAGGTCAGCTGCAGATAACATTTTCCGGACATCGGCAATCGCTGCACCGTGATTTATGTCGATTTCCAGTTGCAGGAGTTTTTCGGGCGTATTTGCCGCCACTTCTTCAATATCCATTCCGCCTTCGGTGGAGAACAGCATCAACGCTCCCTTGCTGATGGCGTTGGTCAGGATGGCTGCATAATATTCTGTTTTTATCGCGACCTGTTGCTCAATCAAAACCGTATCAACCGTGTGACCGGCAATCTCCATACCTATAATATCGCGGGCAGCGGAAGCGGCGGCGTCTGCCCCGTCGACCAATTGGATACCACCGGCTTTGCCACGCTTTCCGATCGGCACCTGGGCTTTGACCACGCAAGGTCCGAGCTTTTGCGCGATTTCAGCAGCGTGCTCGGGATTTGTGGCCAGATGTCCCTCTGGCGTGGCAATACCAACTTCGCGCAGAAGTGGCTTGGCGGCATGTTCGGCAAAATTCATCGCGCTCTCTTTTTTTGTTTTGCGCTCAATCCCATTTAGGTTGCGACCTTGGGTCACATTAAAATTCTGTAGTACGGGAGATAGAAAACATCAAGCAGTTGTTGCATATTTCAGCATGCTGTTCTATATACCAACACAAATGCAGAGGGCCTCCCGGCTTTGACACACCATCGAGAAAAACGTCGGAAATAATAATAATGACAAATATCGACAAAACGCTCACCAAGGGATTGGCCATACT
>CAZJUF010000413.1:0-2672 GCA_964549055.1 uncultured Hyphomicrobiales bacterium
TTTCTCCCGCCCGATTTTACGTTCATCAAGAATACCTGCCTTTGCAAGTTGGGTGGCCACCTCACGCCGACGACATTGCGGCCAGTGACTTGGGGGCCAGAACGCCAACAGTCATTTGTTCGAGTTGCAGCGAACGGCCATACTGAGCCCAAAACGCGCATTGCCAAAAATGGCTTTTATATTTATGCTTTAACCAGGGGAGATTACTTATGAAACTGACAATCGTCGACGTGGTGAGCCAGAGGTGCATGGTCCGATAAGGGTTTCCATATCCATTTTCCATGCGCCCTCGAAGAAATTCGGGGGCTTTTTTGTTTCTGGGTCCAAGGACATCGATAATTCTCAAAGCCGAAACACCACCACATCTTACGACTCTCATCGTCCTGACGGCGCTTTCTACGCTGTCTCTCAACATGTTCATTCCTTCACTCGCCAGCATCGCGGACGATCTCGAAGCCGACTACGGCACTGTCAGCCTCGCCGTCGCGGGCTACCTTGCCGTGACGGCAGTCATCCAGCTGGGGGTACCCATTTATGGGGTTGGACAAAGTGGTATTGTGAATGAAAAAAGCCCCGGTGCGAAATCAGGGCTTTTGAAATAAATCTTTTAACTGCCACTATGCGGCGTAATGCTCAGGTTTGGGGGCTATGCGCGGGGCTTCAAGCCATCGGTTGAATTCCCTGCGGTGGATGTAGGCGCGCCCGCCTACTTTTATCAGCGCTGATTGCAATATGTGAGAAATTGTTGAAATCAATCGTCCCTACACTGTCCCTGGCATGATGTGGCCATAGGGGATGTTTTTAACTATATGTTTTTATTGATAAATGTGGTGCCCAGGGGCGGATTTGAACCACCGACACGCGGATTTTCAGTCCGCTGCTCTACCAACTGAGCTACCTGGGCATCTTTGACTGGATCAGTGTTAAAGTTTGGTGACAATCAGTCTTTCAACACTTTCAAAAGCAACGGCGTTATAGGCGATCATTTGCGTTGTGTCTAGAGTGGTGTCAACCTTTATGGTGCCATGATTACTGCGAGGACCAATCATTTGATTGCCGGTTCTCGTTTTCGGTTAAATTCGCGGCTTCTGCGCCGAAATCATCTGCCGGTTCGACCGTGGGAATGGCATAATTTCCGCCCAGCCATTTACCCAGATCAACATCGGCGCAGCGTTTGGTGCAAAACGGGTGAAATTCCTCTGTCGATGGTTTTTTACACATCGGACAGGGACGGGACTTTCTGCTGGTAAAATGATGGACATTTTTTGCTGTCATCTTTGAGCCTCCTTGTAGCCTTAAGGCCATAAACGATTATTTCGGGTTCAGCCAGTCAAAATGAACCGGATAACCAACGCCTGTCAGCAATTGCACTGTATCATAAAGCGGCAGGCCGACAACATTGGAGTATGATCCCGACAGGTTCATGACAAAGGCTTCAGCCCGGCCCTGAATGGCATAACCGCCCGCCTTGTCGCGCCATTCTCCGGTGGAAAGATAGCTTTCAAGATCGGGGCGGCTTAAGCGTTTAAACCTCACCCTGGTTTCAACCACCCGGTGTTTTTGTTTACCATTGGGGCCGATTACGCAAATAGCTGTATAGACACGATGAGAGCGGCCCGACAATAATTTCAGACCGGCGGCAGCATCGGCGGCGATTTCAGGTTTGGGTATAATACGCCGACCAACCGCAACCACGGTGTCGGCTGACAGCAGATAACAATCCCCTTCAAGATCCTGGATTTTCGGGCTCGACAGGGCAGCTTTTGCCTTTTCTCTGGCCAGGCGCTGAGCATAACTCCGGGGTAATTCACGCCGGTTGGGCGTTTCGTCGATTTCGGTTGGCACCAGAATTTCCGGTCGCAACCCGACTTGTTCCAACAAGGCCAGCCGGCGCGGCGAGGCGCTGGCTAAAATCAAATGCGACAGACTTTCCTTCATGGGCCAGTTTTGCTTCCCGTGATCATCCGCGCGATTAGTTTACTTGAAACGGTAGGTGATCCGCCCTTTAGACAGGTCATAAGGGGTCATTTCGACCAGCACTTTATCACCCGCCAGCACGCGAATTCGATTCTTTCTCATCTTGCCCGCAGTATGAGCAATGATTTCGTGTTCGTTGTCTTCCAGTGTCACCCGGAATGTTGCATTAGGCAACAATTCGGTAACGATACCGGGAAATTCTAATAGTTCTTCTTTAGCCATGCATTCCTGCCTTAGGGTCAGGTCGATCAATGTTTGGCCGGACAATGCGCAGGTATGGCAATAAAATCAAGGGTTAAAACATTGGTTTTTAATATCGCTGCGGGTGAAGGCCGAAAATACGGATGAACGGCATTGAATTATATCGCGAATTTTAGCGACAATACCCCGGCTTTAACGGGGCGGTCGGCATACAGAGACAAGGCGTTTTTGCCACATCTGCGTGCCTCAACACTGGTTTCGTTGGGGGGAATTGATGTTGTCGTGATCAGCGGTTTATTGTAAGTGGTTGATTAAATGCCATTAATAAGAGTTACCTAGTGGTTGGGGTGCCGCATTTATCACAAATAACCTGCCAGATTATCACACGTTATCACATCAGATCACGTAGAATCCCAGAATATGAACAAGCGTTCAAAACCCTGTGAGGTACCTTTCGCTCGTTTGAAAACTGTGTTTCTCTGCGATTGTGAGGC
>CAZJUF010000414.1:0-2659 GCA_964549055.1 uncultured Hyphomicrobiales bacterium
ACCCTTGTAAATGCCGCACGAGATTGCAGCAATCTGATCGAGCAGCACCGGCTGGGTAATCATATCGCGGGCCTTCATCCAGGCAACACAATCATGCAAGGCTACCCAGGCACCGGTAATAGCAGCTGTTCTGGTGCCGCCATCGGCTTGAATAACATCGCAATCTATCGAAATCTGGCGCTCGCCAAGTGCTTTCATGTCAACTACAGCGCGTAAGCTGCGGCCAATGAGGCGTTGAATTTCCTGGGTACGGCCCGATTGCTTGCCACCTGTTGCTTCGCGGCGCATACGGCTGGATGTAGAGCGCGGCAACATACCGTATTCAGCTGTCACCCATCCTTTGCCACCACCACGCAACCATGGGGGCACGCGTTCTTCTAAACTGGCAGTGCACAGAACGTGGGTATCGCCACATTTGATCAGGCATGAGCCTTCCGCGTGTTTTGAAAATCCGCGCTCCAGTGATATTGATCTGATTTCGTCCGCCTGCCGGTTTGATGGCCGCATCTGCATAAGCCCTTCTTTGCTGTTTTTGTGTAATAGTGATGACAAATTTCTACAGTGCTTATACATCAGGAGAAATGAGAAACAACAACCGATTTGACGCGCGCCACCGGCAGAGATAATTTAAAAGGTGGACATTTGAACAGGAACAAAATGAAAAATCGACTTTCCGGACTGGCCCAGCTTGACCAGCGAACGCGGGAAATTTTCAGGCAACTGGTGGAAAATTACCTCGAGACCGGAGAACCTGTGGGCTCGCGATATTTGAGCCAGGCCATGCCCTTGTCGCTGTCTCCGGCATCAGTGCGCAATGTTATGAGTGATCTCGAAACCGCCGGGCTTATTTTCGCGCCCCATATTTCTGCTGGACGCCTGCCGACCGAGCTGGGGTTGCGCATGTTTGTTGATGGCCTTTTGCAGATTGGTGATTTGACCTTAGAGGATCGCAACCAGATTGAAGCCCAGATTGCAGCCTCCGACGTTGAGCGCAATGTAGAAGATGTCCTCACTGACGCAGGCTCTCTGCTGTCGGGTTTGAGCCATTGTGCCGGTGTGGTTTTAACGTCCAAATCCAATGTACGGCTCAAACACCTGGAGTTTGTACCGCTTGATCCCCAAAGGGCCATGGTCATTTTGGTCGGCGACGATGGCAGTGTTGAAAATCGCATTATCAAGGTACCGGCAGGCATGCCGCCGTCATCGTTTGTTGAGGCCACCAATTATATCAATTCGCGCATTGCCGGTAAAAACATAACCCAATTGACCACCGCCATTCAAACTGAGCTTGAAACCCAGAAAAATATTCTCGATGATCTCACCACCCGCGTGGTCGAAGCGGGTCTGGCGACCTGGAGCGGGCAAAGCGAAGCTGACAATAAAACATTGATTGTGCGCGGCCGCTCCAACCTGCTCGAAGACGATGCCGCCATGGAAGATCTTGAACGCATAAGAGTGCTGTTTGATGATTTTGAAAAAAAGAAAGACCTGATCCAGCTTTTAGGGTTAGCCGAAAGTGGTGATGGCGTGCGCATATTCATTGGTTCGGAGAATAATCTGTTTTCATTGTCAGGATCATCCCTGGTGGTGTCGCCCTATCGTGATAAATCCCACAATATTATCGGGGTTTTGGGGGTAATTGGCCCGACAAGGCTAAATTATGCTCGCATTATTCCCATGGTCGATTATACAGCACAGGTTGTTGGACGTATTTTGACTTGATTTTTTGCAATCAAGACCAGATATCCAAGACTGGATTTTAATTAACCTGCCAAGTTGAGCCCAATCAGATGATGAGTGAAGACAGAAAAGACGAAAACCAGCACCCCGAAGCAACCAATGCTCCCAGTCGTGACGCTGAAGCCCGGATTGATGCGCAGGCCAAGGCCGGTCAGTCGGAAAAAAGCCTGTATGATCAGGCCGATGAGTTTCTGGCCCTGAGTGAGGAAAATCAGGATCTGAAAAACCGGCTGTTGCTGCTGGCCGCTGACATGGAAAACCTGCGCCGTCGCACCGAGCGTGAAAAACAGGATTCGGCCAAATACGCCATCTCGAATTTTGCCCGTGATGTCCTGACTGTCGGTGATAGCCTCACCCGCGCTTTGCAGGCGATACCGGCGGATGCGCGCGAAACCGCCGACGAAACCCTCAAAAGCCTGCTTGACGGTGTCGAGATGACCGAGCGCGAAATGATCAATGTGCTGTCACGCCATGGCGTCAAGATTGATGAGCCTAAGGGCGCAAAGTTTGACCCCAATCTCCATCAGGCGATTTTTGAGGTCGAGGATCCAGAACTGCCAGCAGGAACCGTGACGGAAGTTGTGCAATCAGGTTATGTCATTGGCGATCGCGTATTGCGCCCGGCCATGGTCGGCGTTTCCAAAGGCGGCCCCAAAACCCCAAAGCCGGTAGCTTTTGATGAGCCTGAAGTGGAAACACGGTCCGAACCCGCCAATGACCCATCGGTTAACAGCGATCCCGCCGACATGGGAAAAAACTTCGACCGCAGCGCTTGAAGACAAGGTTACAGATTAACCCGGCGCAAGGTGAGGTTTATTCTGCCGCCTTCTCGCAACAGGGTCGATGAATTGGCGATAATGCGGTCGATGCCGTGATAGTTGAGCCTTGCGTCACCGCCAAAGGTGACGACATCGCCCGA
>CAZJUF010000415.1:0-2658 GCA_964549055.1 uncultured Hyphomicrobiales bacterium
TGATAATAACGAGATGATTTCCTGACAATTCTCTACTTGTCCATTGCAGCAATCTGCAAGCATGAAACTCACGAGATTGCCCATGGTGCCCAGATTGGCCGAATAATGGATTTCCCGCTGATTGCGCGTTGCCTTTAACAAACCCGCCCTTTTAAGGATCGCCAGATGTCCCGACAGGGTAGAGGGAACGATGTCGAGCTGGCGTGAGATTTCACTGACCCGCATGCCATGCGGTTCTTCGCGCACCAGCAACCGGTAAATCGTCATGCGGGAATCCTGAGCAAGTGCTGCGAAGGCTTCGATTGCGTCTTCTTGTTTCATAAGTCCAATCTGCCTCAATTCGATACGCTTGACAATATAGTAATATGTAAATAAATATCATAGTTCGGCAATTGCCGAACTATGATATTTAGACCGTGACAAGCGGACTGTTTTGCGCCTGCCTCATTTGGCACATCGCAGTGCCTATGGCTGGTTTCCTTTAACCGCCGATGCCAAAAATGAAAAAATCGAGACGAGACAAGTGGATATCGCCATTCCAGAAACCCTGTTTAACGAAGAGATAGACCGCCGCGCCGTGCCCGCTCTTAAGACCCATGCAATGGTTTTAGGTGAAGGTGGAGAAAATCTGTTTGCAGCCGGTGTAGCCGACATGGATTTCAAGGCACCGCCAGTGGTGCTGGAAGCTATGCAAAAGCGTCTCGCCCATGGGGTGTTTGGTTATGAGACGGTACCGGAAGGGCTGTTACCGGCGCTGACTGTCTGGCTCAAAAACCGCCATGGCTGGCAGGTAAAAGAGGATCATATTCTCCGGGCGCCAAATGTCCTTAACATCCTGGCCATAGCGGCTTGTCTTTTTACAGACAAGGGCGATGGCATTATTGTCCAGCCACCTGTATTTTTTGACTTCTATGATATCGTGAACGAGAACAATCGCACCATTGTTGCCAACCCGTTGATCTTGAGTGACGGCCGTTACACCATGGATTATGACGGCCTGGAAAGGCTTGCTGCTGATCCTGCCAACAGGATGATTTTCCTGTGCAATCCGCACAATCCCGTCGGGCGGGTGTGGACAAAGGACGAATTGCAAAGGCTGGGTGATATTTGCGCCCGCCACAATGTGCTGGTGGTGTCGGATGAAATCCACGGTGACATTACATTTAAAGACCATGCTTACACGCCGTTTGCAGCGCTCGGCGCGGAGTATGCGCAAAACGCGATTTCCTGTATTTCGCCGGCAAAAAGTTTCAATATTGCCTCGTGTTGCTCTGCCTTCACGATCATATCCAACGATGCCAGACGAGCAGCCTTTCAGGTTGAGAACAGCCGCTTGACGGTCAACAAGAATAATGCCTTTGCCAGCGTGGCGATGGAGGCTGCTTATTCTTCCGGGGGGCCATGGCTAACGGCTGTTTCGACGTATCTTGAGGAAAATCTGGCGCTTGTTCGCCAACGCGTGAAGCACATCCCCGGTGTTGAACTGATCGAACCTGAAGGCACATTTTTGCTGTGGCTGGACTTTCGCGGCCTTGGTTTTTCGCCCGACGATCTGACTTTATTTCTGCGCACCAAGGCCCAGTGGGCGATAACCCGCGGCCAGGCTTTTGGCAAAGAGGGCGAAGGCTTTGCGCGGCTGAACATCGCCTGCACCAGTTCCCGTCTGGCATCCGCACTTGATCACTTGCACGACGCAATTGTCAAAACCGATACAATTAAACAGGAGAAAAACCCATGACTTCACTTACAATATTCGACCCGGCCATGTGCTGTTCCACCGGTATTTGTGGTGCCGAAATCGACCAGAAGCTGGTCGATTTTGCCAGCGATCTTGATTGGTTGAAAAGCCAGGGCGTCTATGTCAAACGCATCAATCTTTCACAGGAACCCACACTTTTTGCTGAAAACAATCTGGTGAAATCGGTGTTGGAAAAATCCGGTGTGGACGGGTTGCCAGTGATCATTGCTGATAATGTGCTCAAATCTTCGGGCCAATATCCAACCCGTGACAGGCTTGCCGAAATGGCTGGCCTCACACCCGAGCAGGTTGCCGCAAGCCCAATCAATGATGCAAAGGCGTCATCCGGTGGTTGTTGCGGCAGCTCGAACGAACAGGAAAAATCCACCGGCTGCTGCTGACAGCTATTCACAAATACTGATCCTCATAAAAACAGGAATACCCATGTTTAAAGACCTGCCAAAGTTTGTATTTTTCACCGGCAAGGGCGGGGTTGGCAAGACCTCGCTGGCGTGCGCGACCGCTCTCAGTCTGGCGGGGGGCGGCTTCAAGGTTCTTCTGGTCAGCACCGATCCCGCCTCCAATGTCGGTCAGGTGTTTGAAACCGAAATCGGTAACAAGATTACGGCGATCAACAACGTCAGCAATCTCGACGCACTTGAGATCAACCCGGAAGAAGCGGCAGCAGATTATCGCGAGCGCATTGTTGGCCCGATGCGCGGTATCCTGCCGGAAGAAGCGCTCAAGAGTATAGAAGAGCAGCTTTCCGGTGCCTGCACCATCGAGATTGCCGCCTTCGATGAGTTCACCGCCTTGTTGACGGACGACGACCTGATTGCGCGTTATACCCATGTAATCTTTGATACAGCCCCCACCGGCCACACCATCCGCATGTTGAAACTGCCCGGCGCATGGTCGGG
>CAZJUF010000416.1:0-2647 GCA_964549055.1 uncultured Hyphomicrobiales bacterium
GCATGGTGGTGCAACTGACGCTGATCGGCTTTGTGCTGCTGAAACTGTTTGCGCTTGTTTCACCTTTTTGGACCGCTATTACGGCTATTGCCATGGTGTCTTTTGCGGCTTACGAGATCATGTCGCGGCTCGAGCGCCGGTTTCAGGGGGGGTGGGCGTTTGGACTTGGTGCCGGGCCGATGTTGTTTGCTGCCGGGCTGGTGACAGTGTTCAGCCTGACCACCCAGATAGGGGCGGATCCGTGGTATCACCCGCGCTTTGCCCTGCCGCTGTTCGGGATGATTTTGGGCAATACCATGACTGGCATCAGCTTGGGCCTCAATACACTCATCGCCAATACGCTGCGTGAACGAGGTGCGATTGAAGCGCAAATTGCTTTGGGGCACACGCGGGTTGAGGCTTTGGGACCGGTTATACGACAGGCCATGCGCACCGGATTTATTCCAATCATCAACGCCATGGCGGCAAGCGGTATTGTGTCACTGCCGGGCATGATGACCGGGCAAATTCTGGCGGGCGTTGAGCCGGGCGAGGCGGTCAAGTTTCAAATCCTGATCATGTTTTTGATTGGCGGGGCGACGGGCATTGGTGTGACAATTGCTGTGTTGGCCGGAGCCTACAGATTGACAGACGAACGCCATCGACTAAGATTGGACCGTCTCAAACAAGTGTAGAGTTTAGTGCCCCGCCCATGACACAAAAATTTCATGTCCTGCATCAATTTATCCCCGCCGCGCGCGCCAACCTGTCCGATGAAATCTGGGATTATGTGATGGGGGCGGCTGAAACCGAAACCACCCATAAACGAAATAGACTGGCGCTGGATTGCCTGGGGTTGCGGCCACGTGTTTTACGTGATGTTTCCAATCGTGATACCACGGGGTCTGTGCTTGGCCACAAATTGAAAATGCCGGTGATACTGGCACCGATCGGCAGCTTGCAGGATATGGTTGAAGGGGGTGCCGCGACCGTCGCCGTTGCTGCAGCTGAAGCCCAGGTTGTGCAGATGGTCAGCTCGTCGGCATCGAACTCTCTGGAAGAAGTGGCAGAGGCATCGGATGCTGTGAAAATCTATCAGCTTTATGTTCGCGGAAATGAGGATTGGGTCAATGATCGCGTAGCGCGCGCCATTGATGCGGGCTATGTGGGATTATGCCTGACGGTTGATCTTGATCTCTATGGGCGGCGCGAACGCGATCTGGCCAGAGGGTTTACCACCACGACACAAAAAACCGCCATAGATCAGTCGTTTCAGGAGCGCTTCAGCTGGCGTGATGTCTCCCGGTTGAAGGAAAAATTTGATATTCCAATGATGATCAAGGGCATTGCCACTGGCGATGATGCGCGTCTTGCGGTTGAGTGCGGAATGGATGCGGTTTACGCCTCCAACCATGGTGGCCGTCAACTTGATCACGGGCTGGGAACAATGGATTTTCTGCCCGAGATTGTCGACGCTGTTGGCGGGCGCGCTGAGGTAATTGCCGATGGCGGCATCATGCGCGGCTCGGACATTGTCAAAGCGCTTTGCCTAGGCGCAACATCTGTGGGCATCGGGCGCATGTATGTGCTGGCAGCAGCAGCGGCTGGGGCACCCGGAGTGGTGCGGGCGATGGAACTTTTGCACCAGGAACTTGATACAACGCTTGGGTTATTGGGCGTGCGCAGCCTTCAGGAACTAGATGGCAGCTTTCTCGCTCAGGCACGGGCAGTTAATCAGCAAAATACCTACTCAGTCTTTCCTCTGCTGGACGAAGGCTATTAGAGCCTCAGGATTTCCGCTGGCTGATAAATTCAAATATGCGGGTAAAATCGGTGCCGGGTGCAAAGCTGTCGGTGCCGCTTTGCCAGATTTCAGAAACTGTGTCGCCAACATTCGAAGGTGTGGCGGCATCATGGACTTCATTGATGTAGAGTTGTACGTCCTTGTTTAGGTGCTCGGCGAAAAACCCCGCATCATAGGTTTCGGTTAAAATACGCTGGGGAAATTTATCTCGCGTTGCCGTATTTTGGCCGGTGGATACATTGACCACGTCAAGCATGGTTTTCATGTCAAGGCCGTGGGCCAGACCAAAGAGCATCGCCTCCGATGTGGCAGCCATTGCGGTTGCGGAGAGAAAATTGTTCAGCAGTTTGAGCGCCTGGCCTTGTCCGGGTTTTTCGCCCACATGAAACGGGTTGCCGCAAAAAGCATCAATGATGGCTTTGTGGCGATCAAGTTGTGCCTTTGATCCTGCCCAGATCAGGGTGACGGTGGCGGCAATCGCACCGGCCCTGCCACCGCTTACCGGGGCATCGATAAATTCAATACCGGCTTTGATTGATGTGTCAGCAGCTGTGCGGGCAGCTTTTGGTCCGGTGGTAGATAGGTCGATGATCACGCTAGCCCGGCGATCCGGGCTGTCAATTATCTGTTCGATTACCGATTGAACTATCGCCCCGTTAGGCAGGGACAGAAATATGGTGTCTGTTTGAGCAGCGACCTGGGCAAGTGACGTGGCGGGTCTGGCTTTGTCCGGTGTGCGCTCGATGGTGCCGGCGCTGTCGAAACAGAGGGGCTCAAATCCTGCTTTTGCTATATTTGCGGCCATGGGGTTGCCCATCTGGCCCAACCCGATGAACCCTGGAACGGGAGATGTGGCTGGCATTT
>CAZJUF010000417.1:0-2631 GCA_964549055.1 uncultured Hyphomicrobiales bacterium
GGTGATCAATTAGAGCGTGTCACCGATAAGCGGGTACCGGATATCGGAGAAATGACACGCTTAAACAAAGAGTTAGAGCGTGGTTTTATTCAGCAGCTTCCTCGTAGGCCGATAGAGGCGGGCACGAACACACGAGATTGCGATCACCATAGACATTGTCAACCCGGCCCACAGGCGGCCAGTATTTGTCTCCGCGCTCTGTTCCCAGCGGGAAGAAGGCTTGCTCGCGTGAATAAGGCAACTCCCAGGCACTGATCAATAAGCTATGGGTGTGGGGTGAGTTTTTGATCACATTGTTTTCACGATCGGCTTTGCCTTCTTCCACTTCGGCGATCTCGCGACGAATTGAAATCAGGGCATCACAGAACAGATCAAGTTCGCGTTTTGATTCGCTTTCTGTCGGCTCAATCATCAGGGTTTCGGGCACCGGCCACGACATTGTCGGCGAATGAAAGCCATAATCAGCCAGACGTTTTGCCACATCTTCAACCGTAATCCCGCACGCCTCTTTTATCTGGCGCAGATCAATAATGCATTCGTGGGCTACAAATCCGCCCGGCCCGGTATAGACAATCGGGAAATGTGGATTAAGCCGTTTGGCAATGTAATTGGCATTGAGAATGGCAACCTGCGTTGCTTTTTTCAGACCACGTGCGCCCATCATGGCAATATAGGCCCAGGAAATCGGTAGAATTGACGCTGATCCCCACGGAGCTGCCGAAATCTGGCCAACGGTTTTGCCCCCGGCAGCTGCCGGGTTAACCCCTTCAACCACGGTGTGATCGGGCGCAAACGGGGCGAGATGTGCTTTGAGACCAATCGGACCCACACCGGGGCCACCGCCGCCATGGGGGATGCAGAAAGTCTTGTGCAGGTTCATATGGCAGACATCAGCACCAATGTCGGCCGGTTTAACCAGGCCCACAAGCGCATTGAGATTGGCGCCGTCAAAATAGACCTGACCGCCATTGTCGTGGATAATCTGGCAAATGTCCTGAATGGTTTCTTCAAACACCCCGTGGGTTGAGGGATAAGTGATCATCAGGGCGGCCAGATTGTCCTTGTGCGCTTCAGCCTTGGCGCGCAGATCATCTATATCCACATTGCCATTATCATCACACCCCACCACCTTGACGCTCATGCCCGCCATCGCCGCACTGGCTGGATTGGTGCCGTGCGCAGATGAGGGAATAAGGCAGATATCTCTTTGGCCCTGGCCAATGCTCTTGAGGTAATTACGAATGGTCAAAAGACCGGCAAATTCACCCTGACTGCCGGCATTTGGTTGCAGGGAGACTGCATCAAACCCGGTAATCGCACACAACATGGCCTCAAATTCCTCAAACAACTGCTGATAGCCTTGCGTCTGGTCCAGCGGTGCAAAGGGATGCATGTGGGAGAAATTGCGGAAAGTGATCGGGATCATTTCCGTGGTGGCATTGAGCTTCATGGTGCACGAGCCCAGCGGGATCATGGAGCGATCGAGAGAAATATCCTTAACCTGAAGCTGGCGGATATAGCGCAGAAGCTCGGTTTCACTGTGATGAAGCTTGAATATCGGATGAGTGAGAAATTCGCTGGTCCGTTGCAGGTTGGCTGGAATGTTCTCGCCGACAACTTCATCAATTTCATCGATGGAAATACGCGACAAGGCATCGGTGGCAAAACAGGTCCACAGACGTTCCAGTTCAACGCGGCGGGTGACCTCATCAAACGATACACCTAAGTGATTGGCATCAATCACGCGCAGGTTAATGCGCTTTTCGCGTGCTTTGGCGGCAATTCGGTTGGCCTGACCGGGCACATGAATTGTCACCGTATCAAAGAAACTCTCACTTACAACTTCATAGCCCAGCTGTTGAAGGCCCTGAGCCAAAATCTGGGTCATGCGGTGGACCCGGCGGGCCATTTTCAAAACACCTTCAGCACCGTGATAAACCGCAAAGAAACCGGCAATCACCGCCAGCAGAACCTGTGCTGTACAAATGTTGCTGGTGGCCTTGTCGCGTCTGATGTGCTGTTCGCGCGTTTGTAAAGCCATGCGCAAGGCCCGGTTGCCCTGATTGCCCTGGGTATCAATGGAAACGCCAATAATGCGACCGGGGATGGTGCGTTTATAATCTGATTTGGTGGCAAAAAAGGCTGCATGAGGACCACCGTAGCCCATAGGCACGCCAAAGCGCTGGGACGAGCCAATAGCAATGTCAGCACCAAATTCAGCCGGAGGTTTTAACAATGCCAGACTGAGAAGATCACAAGCCATGATGGCAAAGGCTTTATGCTCATGCAGACCATCAATGACGCCTTGAAAATCAACGACCTTGCCGCTGGAGCCGGGGTACGACAAAAGTGCCGCAAAGGTCTCGGACGCCACAAGGTCTGTGGTTGGGTCCCCAATTTTGACATCATAGCCAAAGGCGCGCGCGCGCGTTTCAATCACAGCAATGGTCTGGGGATGGGTATCTTCATCGACGAAAAACAGGTTGGATTTACTTTTACCGGCCCGTTTGGCCATTGCCATAGCTTCTGCCGCCGCTGTGCCTTCATCCAGCAAAGAAGCATTGGCAAGATCAAACCCGGTAAAATCCTGAACCATCTGCTGATAGTTGAGCAGCGCTTCCAGCCGGCCTT
>CAZJUF010000418.1:0-2629 GCA_964549055.1 uncultured Hyphomicrobiales bacterium
GAAGGGGAATTGCCGCTTACGTCAGTCATTCACGGTGTGTTTCTTCTTGTTGCCGGTCTGCTGTTGCTAACGCCGGGATTTATTACTGATGGTATAGGGTTTTTATTGTTTGTGCCGCCGCTGCGCCTGTTGATTGCCAGTTGGGCAATTGAGAAATTTAAAAACAGCAAAAACATTCACGTTCAATCATCCGGTCCCGGCCGCGGTTATACTGCAAGCCGCTCCTCCTCACCCGTAATTGAAGGCGAGTTTACGGTAGCTGATGAAGATGATGAAAAGGCAAATGACACTTCTGACAGGCTAAAACCACCTAAAAACAACCCGGATCCAGATTCGCCGTGGCGACAATGATCTGTTTAGAGTTGTGAATTTTTGAAATTGGGTGTAAGCCTCCCACATCATGCCAAACCTGAAGGAGTAATCGATGGCGGACGAAAATAATGAAGCCCCGGAAGACAAATCAGAACCAACTGAAAATGGCGCTGCCGTTGAAGAAGATGAGGTAACGTTTCGGATTTTGGGTCAGTATCTTAAAGACCTGTCTTTTGAAAACCCCAATGCTCCAGCCAGCCTCAATCCCGAAGCTGAAAGTCCAAACATTGAAATTTCAGTGAATGTCAATGCCAACGTGCTGGCCGAAAATACCTACGAGGTAGAATTGGCTCTCAAGGCAATGGCGACAGCGGGCGAGCAGACGGTTTTTGCCGTTGAGCTGCTTTATGCCGGTGTGTTTCAGGTAGAAAATTTTCCTGATGAAAACCTGCAGCCGCTTATTTTGATTGAATGCCCCAGAATGCTGTTTCCGTTCGCTCGGCAAATACTCGCTTCTGCCTCTCGCGATGGCGGCTATCCGCCCCTGTTGCTGGATCCGATTGATTTTTCCGGGCTTTATCAACAAAAGATGGCCGAAGCTGCTGAAGAAGCATCTGGTACTGCATAGTATTTCAGGTTTTAAGACGTTTTCTTCCAGATCACATTGTCACCGAGTTCAAGGAGAAATGTGGTGTGGGCTTCGATCTCCGCTTTGGTAAGTCGCGATTTCAAAGGCGTTGGTCGCGCACCAAAGTCTTTGGCGTGGACGGCTATGTCAGATTGCGTGGTTTCTTCAGAAATCAACGTCAGGTTTGGCTGGGCGCCGCCAATGAGCTCAAGATAGACTTCGGCCAGAAGTTCGGAATCGAGCAAGGCTCCGTGTTTGACGCGGTTTGAATTATCGATGCGAAAACGCCGGCACAAGGCATCAAGACTGCTGGAAGCCCCGGCGAATTTTTTGCGCGCCAAAACCAGAGTGTCGATAACCTGAGCATGGTCAATTGCCGGGCGTTTGAGCGCTTTAAGCTCCCAGTTCAAAAAACCCAAATCAAATGGAGCGTTGTGTATTATCAGGGTCGCGTCTGAAATAAATTCGATAAATTCATCCGCTATTTCGCTAAACAGCGGTTTTGTGCTGAGAAATTCCCCTGACAACCCGTGAATATTGAAGGCTTCTTCAGGCATGTCGCGTTGGGGATTTAAATAGACATGATAGCTGTTGCCGGTGGGCAGATGATGCAGCAATTCGACACAGCCGATTTCAACAACCCGGTCGCCACGGTTGGGTGATAATCCGGTGGTTTCCGTATCCAGAACAATTTCACGCATTTGAGTTTTTCTCTAGCAAATCATCCACAAGCTTGCGGACCTGTACAAAAGCATGTTCCAGGCCCTTGTCGGTTTCAACTATATAATCAGCTTTTGCCCGCTTTTCTTCGTCCGGCATCTGGCGCGATAATATCAGCTCAAGTTTTTCCCGGGTCATCCCCGGTCTGGCCAGGGCGCGGCTTGCCTGAATTTCTGCAGGTGCTGAAACCACCAGCACCTTGTCAACCAGCTCGTTTCCACCGGTTTCAAACAACAAGGGTATATCAAGAACGATCAATGGTTCGCCATTTTGTCTGGTATTTTCGATAAATTCATTCTGCTTGTGGCGCACTAGTGGATGAATAATCCGCTCAATTTTGCTGATAACATCAGGGTTTTCGAGAATTTTTAAACTTAGTTTTTCCCGGCTTACCTCACCGTTAACAATTACATCGGGATAAAGGTTGCCGATGGGTTTTACGGCTGCACCGTTTGCAGCATAGAGTTCATGAACGGCATCATCCGCGCTATAGACCGGAACGTTCAAGCGTTTGAACATCCCGGCTGTTTCGGTTTTGCCCATGGCTATGGATCCGGTAAGACCGACAATGATCACGAGCCTGCCTCAAGGGATTTTTCAACCATTTGTCGTAATTCGGGCGTTACTTCAGGTCTGGTACCAAACCACAATTCAAATCCGCGCACGGCCTGATGAAGTAACATGCCCAAGCCATCAACGGCGATAAGGCCGTTATTTTCAGCGGCAAGCAACAGTGGGGTTTTCAGGGGCGTATACACAATATCAACGACTGTGGCATGGCCGGGCAACGTCGATAGATCAAGTTCCAGCGGTGGTTGTCCAGCCATTCCCAAAGACGTGGTATTTATAACCAGATCCATCGAGGGCAAAATACCCTGCACCTTTGACATTTCTACTGGCCGGGCAGTGGAGAGAATTTCATCTGCCAGATTTTGAGCGCGAGATATTGTTCTGTTAGCGATATATACA
>CAZJUF010000419.1:0-2627 GCA_964549055.1 uncultured Hyphomicrobiales bacterium
CCTGCCCTATTATCGCTGGCGTGACAAACACCCGGCCAAAAACAAACGCGGGTAACTGACAGGCTCCAGGTTTGTCAAACCTTGCGATAACGGAAATCGCAATGTGAGGCCCCTTCCATCAGGGTTTGGGTGCGGGTCAGCTTTATGTTTTCACTATATCCAATACAAAAACTACCATCGCGATTGCACGACAACAGATGCCCGATATGGCCCAGTCCCATTTCCTTATACATGCGGGCATATTCGCATCGGGTGATATTGTAATCCAGCTTTTCCGGTGTTTTTTGCAGGATGACGCGCTCAAGAGCATTATCCTTTTCCCATAAATACATATGAGAGGCAAAGTCCTCAAGATCGGGTTCATGGTCATATTCAGCCCGAAACGCTTTGCCTTGAGTTATGGCGGAGTTCGAAACAGAGATACGAATAATTTCCTGCGCCTCATCATCACCATGGCGTTCTACCAACACATCATAGATTTCTTTTATCAATTCTGCTTCGATACGGCGTTTTTCGAGCATCGACAGGTTTTTATTTATGGTCATCTAAGTTTCCCCCAAAAAAATTTGAGCCGGTTAGTCTTCGTGTCCGTCTGTTACGCCAAGATCGGAATTTACAAGTGCATTAATATAGATCACGAATTCTGTCGGTTGAAAATCCAGACCGTAGAAATTTGCACGCCAGTGGCCATTCATACCAATCACATGCGTGACGATATCTTTCTTCTCAACATTTTTGGCAGCGCTGGTAACCTTGCCACCAAAGAAACCCAATAGCTGCCTTGTTGCAGCGGACCGCTTCAGATCACTGGTTACAAATGCCCAGTTCGCGAGAGAGATCTCTGTCTTATCAGCAAATTTGCGCAGAGCTTTGCGCATGTCTTCTGGCGGATCGGTGACAATAGTGATGATTTGAACGATGTTACGCATTGGCGATAAATTTAACATCGATTGTATTTCTGCCATGTTTTCAATATGTGCGGGACAATTGGCAAGGCAATCGGCATTGATAAAAAAAACAATAACAACTTTTCCGGCAAGGCGCTTGGCTGTGATTTTATTGCCATCTATATCCTGTAATTCGAAATCAGGAACCTTCTTGTTAAACTCCTGGAAAAAATTTCCCTTTCCAGCCAGTTGTTTTTCGACATACCCCAGCGAATGAGCCTGGCTCGGTAGCGTTGTGGCGAGGGTCAGAAAAATACCGCAAACAAGTGCGATCAGATTTTTTTTCATAAACTGGTTTCCGTGTTTGTTAAAAGTTGGCGAGTATCTCATTTTTGCTCTGGCCCGCGTGCGCCGACACTCAACACGGGTACGGTGATTTCAACCCGACCGGTTTTTTTAAAAACCAGCGTCAGGGAAAAATCTTTACCTTTGATGAGAGGTTTTTTTAACATCATCAACATTATATGAAGCCCGCCCGGAGCCAGGCGCACTTCGGAATTTGCGGGAATTTTAACCGGTCCGGCCATGGTCATGGAGGCAACGCCGTTGGTTATCTGTGAGCGATGCACACTTGCCTTGCCTGACACGGGAGTTTCGACAGCTGTCAAAACATCGGCAACGCTTCCCTGGTTTCGAAGTTTAAGAAAAACAACCGCAGGACGTTTGGTGCCAATGGAGGCTCGCGCCCATGGTGCCTCGATGACAAGGGTGCCGACCGTCACCGTTTCGGCCAACACGAAAGACGTTGGCAGGATTGATAAAATTATAGCAAACATCGTCAGCTTAAGCGGCCTGAATATGTTCAAAACAGTAACTCCTTACAAGCGTTGTTGAATATCTTTGAGAATTTCTTCAGCGCGCGTCCCGAAGGAAAAAACACGCACAAACCGGCCCTCTGGCGAGACCAGGTATATTACCGAAGTATGCGCCATGTTGTAATTTTCCGATGCATCAATGGGCTCGCCCTTTGCATAATAAACCCGAAAGCTTTTAGCCACGGTGGCAATTTCTGTATCCGTCCCGGTCAGACCGGTAATTGCCGGATGGAAAGCGGCGACATATTCTGCCATATCCGCCACCCGATCGCGCGCAGGGTCAATCGAGATAAAGAGAGGTTTGACTTTTTCTGCATCCTTACCAAGCCCCTCCATTACCATCGCCATCTCGGCAAGCGTGGTTGGACAAACGTCGGGGCAGTTGGTGAAGCCAAAGAAGACCATTTGCCATTTACCACGCCACGTGGCATCGCTAACTTTTTCACCTGTATGAGATGTAAGCTGGAAACGCGGCTGTATAACTTCGGTTTCTCCAACCATTCGAGAAATATACGTGTCTCCCGTTGGCCAGTATTTGATCCAGGCGGCAAACCCGAGTGATCCGACCAAGGCAATAGCGACCATGGCCCAAAGCGATTTTTGCAGCTTTGTAAGATGCATGTTGATTCACAATCCAAATTTTGCAGATTGATATCACTAGCATAGAGCGCCATAGCGATGATGTGAAAAATTGTCACATGTTCTCGATTTTACCCGCACATCCTCCAGCTCACTATGGTTTTAAATTTTAACAGTAATCCTCATCGAACGAATTGAACCAATCCAGGGAAACTAATGGATTTGGGTATTTTTTATATTGCCCCGGGGCTGTTTGCAGCCCTCATCCATCTGCCCATCAATGAAA
>CAZJUF010000420.1:0-2625 GCA_964549055.1 uncultured Hyphomicrobiales bacterium
CCAACCACTTTAACCATGGTTCCCTCGGCGCAATCTTCGCCTTCCACTGCCCAGGTGGAATCGGCGATTTTTACTCTGCCGCGACCGTGCAAAATTGGTTTGGTGAGGACGAAGGAGCGGCCGATGTTTTGTTCGGCGCGCTGGTTTAGCAAGGGTTTGTCGCTTTGGTCATTGTTTTTGAAAAACCGGCGCGACAGGACCACGGCCGTCAACGAGAGGGCTGCAAATAATAAGAACTGAACCTGCCATGAGATATTTATTCCCAGCGCAATCGCGCCGACAATCAGGGCTGCCAATCCAAACCAGATCAGGAAAACGCCTGAGACCACAATTTCGAGGCCGATCAGAACACCGCCGAGAACAAGCCAGTTCCAGGCACCGAGACTGGAGAAAAAAGGGAACATTTCACTCATTGAACTTCAGTCCTTTTTTGAATTCAGGATTGCGTCGTTGGCACTGTAGTGCTGGATTTGGAACGACTGCCTGTGGAGGATGTTTTAGAGCCGCCTCCATTATCGTATGCCGCCTTGGTAAGTTCGGTTATACCACCGATCGCTCCAATCACACTTGCCGCTTCAAGGGGCATCATCAGAACTTTTGAATTGTCAGCGGATGCAATATCCCTCAGAGACTCAATGTATTTTTGCGCGACAAAATAGTTGATGGCCTGAATATCTCCCGCCGCAATCGCTTCACTCACCATCGTCGTTGCCTTGGCTTCGGCCTGAGCTGCACGTTCGCGCGCTTCAGCATCTTTAAAGGCGGCTTCACGACGACCTTCGGCGGCAAGTATCTGGCCTTGTTTTTCACCTTCAGCCTGCAGAATTTCAGCTTGTCTCAGGCCTTCGGCTTCCAGGATCGCCGCGCGTTTTTCTCGTTCCGCCTTCATCTGGCGGCCCATGGCCTCAACCAGATCACGTGGCGGCATAATGTCCTTGATTTCAATCCGGGTGACTTTAATTCCCCACACACCGGTGGCAGTATCCACGACACTGAGCAAACGATTATTAATCTCATCACGATGAGACAACAACTGATCGAGATCCATAGAGCCCATAACCGTACGAATATTGGTCATTGCCAGATTGCCAAAGGCATTTTCAAGGTCATTGACTTCGTAGGTGGCACTGGCGGCATCGAGAACCTGAAAATAGGCGACACCATCTGTCGTCACCATGGCATTGTCCTTGGTGATGATTTCCTGGCTGGGCACTTCATAAACCCGCTCCATCATGTTCACTTTAGCGCCAATCCGGTCAATGAAGGGAACAATGATCGTCAACCCCGGCGTCAATGTGCGGGTGTATTTGCCAAACCGTTCAACCGTATAGTTGTAGCCTTGCGGCACGGTTTTAACGCCAGCAAAGATTATAAGAACAAAAACTGCAACAATAACAAGGACAAAGACGTCAGGTCCGAACATATTTCATGTCTCCAAAATAAACTGTATTTGTATTGATATAGGGATTCGGACAGGAATTATAAGATTTTAAACGCAAAACACTCTGCAACACTCAAATCCAGCCCTGTAATTCGCGCATAACAACTGCTTCAAGCACGCCAATACCCGCGAGACTATCATTTAAACAGGGAATGGCGGCAAAATTTTCACCACCATTTTCCAGGAATATGTCCCGGCCCTCCATGGCGATTTCTTCCAGGGTTTCGATACAATCGGCGGCAAAACCCGGTGTGATAACAGCAATGTTTTTGACACCTTCACGCGCCAGGTTTTCAAGTGTCTTATCCGTATAAGGCAGCAACCATTGTGTTTTTCCCATGCGCGATTGAAACGTCAACCGCAAGCGCTTTTCATCCCATCCCAGTTGTTCGCGCATATGTTCAACGGTAACTTCACACTGACGTTGATACGGATCGCCCTTGTCGACGTAGGATTGCGGTAACCCGTGAAAAGACGCCAGCACCACATCAGGCTGCCACCCCAGTTTGGCAATGGAACTCTCCATCGATTGCACCAGAGCCGTAATATATGTGGGATCGGCTTCATACGATGGTGCCGTGCGCACCGCAGGTTGCCAGCGCATCTTTGCCAAAGCATCAAACGCCTTGTCATTGGCTGTGGCGATTGTGGCCGCACTGTACTGGGGATAAAGCGAAAACAGTAAAATCCTGTCGCATCCTTTGGACTTTAATCCTTCAATCTTCTGCGCGATTGAAGGCGTGCCATAGCGCATCGCCCAATCGACGATGATATCTGGAAATTTAGCCGCTAACGATGCGCCCAGCAGATCACTTTGCGAGCGCGTAATTGTGCGCAAGGGAGATTCATCACGTTCCGTGTTCCAGATCGAGGCATAGGCCTTGCCGCTGCGCGTCGGCCGCGTTGTCAAAATAATGCCATTGAGAATAAACCACCACAGCACCCGGTTGGTTTCAACCACGCGAGGATCGGACAAAAATTCCTTCAGATAGCGCCGCATCGACCAGTAATCGGTACCATCCGGTGTGCCCAGATTGATAATAAGAACACCAATTTTTGCGGTGCTGTTTTCAGCACTCACTATAAATGAATTATTTTCAGACCCAGGATTTGCCATAGAACAGTTCTTAATCGTAAGAACGTTCATCTGCAATGATTAACCCGTCATTGGGCAGATTATTCAT
>CAZJUF010000421.1:0-2622 GCA_964549055.1 uncultured Hyphomicrobiales bacterium
ATCTCGGCCCTGACTTCCTCAAGTTCCTCCAGAACCTTGTCGAAAACCGGTGCGGAGGTTTTCCAGTCAAAGCCCACACGGGCAGCTTTTTCCTGAAGTTTTATCGCCCGCGTCATAGGCGGCAGCGTTACCGGCACACCTGCTAAGGCGCCCATGGTTTCAGGTTTTTTCCGGTCTTTGTTTTTCTGCTGTTTTTCTTCACTCTTGATGGCCTCCCACATGCCTTTTATCTGGCCGAGGTTGCGCTGGCTTTCATCGCCAAAGACGTGGGGATGACGGCGGATCATCTTGGCGCAAATCGCTGCAACCACATCGGAAAACGAAAATTTCCCAATCTCCTCAGCCATTTGCGCGTGATAGACAACCTGCAACAACAAATCCCCCAACTCATCACACAGGTCATCAAAATCCTGTCGTTCAATCGCATCTTGAACCTCGTAAGCCTCTTCGATGGTGTAGGGCGCAATGGTACTGAAATCCTGCTCAAGATCCCACGGACAGCCGGTTTCAGGCGTTCTCAACGCACGCATAATGGCCAGGAGGGCTTGCAGGTCGCGGGTGTGAATATCGCTGTGCTGTGGTTTGCTTTTGTTATTCTCTGACATATGTTGCCGCCTGTGCACCGGTTAAAAGTGATCAAATTAAACTATTGCTCGATTTTCAAGCTTGTGTCTTTAGTCAATTTCTAAACTGAACAAGGGATTTATTACAATGGCGATTGAAGTCTGGCTGGCATTTGCCATCACCAGTGCGATTATGCTCTCCATACCCGGTCCAACTATAATGCTAATAGTCAGCTATATTGTCGGCAAAGGGTCAAAATCTGTATGGGCAACGGCGCCTGGTGTTGTTCTCGGAGATTTTACTGCCATGACAATATCACTGGCGGGAGCAGGGGTCTTGTTGTCGGCTTCGGCAACACTTTTTACCGCAATGAAATTGATTGGTGCCGGCTATTTGATTTGGCTTGGAATTAAAATGTGGCGTACCAGGCCTGAATTATCAGACTTGAAAACACTGCCAACACTTCGGGACAATAAAAAAATGTTCTGGAACTCATACATCGTCACAGCGCTTAATCCCAAAGCAATTGTCTTCTTCATTGCCTTCGTACCCCAGTTCGTCGATCAGTCCAAGCCACTGTTGTTGCAGTTTGCCATTCTGGAAATCACTTTCCTGACACTGGCCGCACTCAACATAATCATCTGGTCACTGCTGGTAGGAAAAATACGAAACCTGTTTTTGCGCCCAAAAATTCTTAGCCGAATGAACAAAGCAGGCGGCAGCTTCCTCATCGGAGCCGGTTTACTGACGGCTGTTTCAAGGAACTGAAGCTCCTTATTCACCCGGCAAACGCATTAATATGATTCGCATAATATATATTATGGAAAATATTTCCATAATATATGGAGGGTATGATGTGATCTAATCGAAATTAAAACTCATACCGTCGTAGGCTGGTTCTATGCCCGCTGGCAGGTCATCGCTCAGGGTTTTGTAGTCTATGTCAACGTGCATGTTGGTGAGGATGGCGTGTTTTGGTTTCATGCGGGCGATCCAGGCGAGTGCGTCTTCGACGTTGAAGTGGCTCGGGTGTGGGCGGTAGCGTAAGGCGTCGATGATCCATACGTCTAGGTTCTGGACTGCCGGTTGTGATTTTTCTGGCAAGTCGTGCAGGTCGGCTGAATAGGCGAGGTTTTTAATTCTGAAGCCTAGGGAGGTTATGCTGCCGTGTAATTGTTCAAACGGCAGCAGTGTGATGGTGCCGCCCGGCCCGTCTATGGTGACTGGTTGATCCGCTGCAATGAGATGGTTGGTTAATATGGGTGGATAGTCGCTGTCTGGTCGCGCTTTGAAGCAGTAGCTGAACTTTTGTTCCATATAGTCATGCATGGTGACATCCATATAGGTGTCGACGCGGCGTTTACCGTTTATGGCCAGCGCGCGTAAATCATCGATACCATGGGTGTGATCGGCGTGTTCGTGGGTAAAAACCACGCCGTCGAGCCACTTTACGCCGAGATCGGTTAATTGCGCATGCATGTCGGGTGACGTGTCAATTAACACGCGGGTTACTTCATCTTGAGTGCCGAAGCGCTCAATTAGCAAGGAGCAGCGGCGGCGGCGGTTTTTTGGGTTGCTGGCGTCACACGCGCCCCAGTCGCCACCAACACGGGGCACACCGCCAGATGAGCCGCAGCCCAATATGGTGATCTTGATACTCAACTTGCAAAATTCTCCACGTAGGCTGGCGGTATCGGGACTTTAGAGAACAGCCGGAAAAAGTTCTCACTTGTCTGGGCGGCCAGTTGTTCAAGGTTTTGCCCGCGCACCTCAGCCAGACATTGCGCTGTGTGGCGCACATAAGAAGGTTCATTTGGTTTGCCGCGCATGGGCACTGGTGCGAGATATGGCGCATCGGTTTCAACCAGTATGCGGTCTGCGGGCAGGTCTTTGGCAATGGCGCGCAATTCTTCTGCTGATTTGAAAGTAATAACGCCGGAAAAAGAGACATAGCCGCCAAGCTCAACACCGGTCATGGCCAGTTGGCGACCGGCGGTAAAGCAATGCAAAACAAAGGGGAAGGTGCCCTTCCCCATTTCTTCGGTCAAAATGTCGGCG
>CAZJUF010000422.1:0-2614 GCA_964549055.1 uncultured Hyphomicrobiales bacterium
TTGGTTTTGACATCGACAGTGATGATGTCATCTCCAGCCGCTCGGCTCTCAAATTTGGACTACAATCTTACGATCGCCACATGCTCTGGGGCATCATAGCTCCCGACCACGCCAATTGCCAAACACTCGGCATTGAATTTGAATACCTGGGCGATAACCCTGAAACCTACTCGAAAGCCGATGGTTTCATCCTGTTGAGTACCCACGATGCGCAACCTGCGCACCACAGGTTTTTACAGGATGCACTGCTTGCCAAAATGCGGCCGGTGCTGGTGGGTAATCCTGATCTGGTGGCCCCGCGTGGCAGTTATATGTCAACTGAGCCCGGATATTTTGCCTGGTTGCTGCACGAGACAACCGGCGTTGAGCCGCAAAATTTCGGCAAACCTCATGCCCATGTTTTTGAACAGGCAAAACAGCGTATCCGGCAGGTTCTGGGTGTGATTGATCCAGCGCGGGTTTTAATGGTTGGCGACAGCCTGCATACAGATATTATCGGTGGTGCTGCCGCAGGCTTCACCACAGTCCTTACCACTCAGGATGGTTTTTTCGCCGGTGCTGATCCCCAAAAATATTTTGAAGCTTGCGGTATCAGGCCAAACTATATGTTGCCGCGCATATAGGAACTCATTCATCCCCTGGAACGCCATATGAAGGCGCCTGGTCAGGTGCAATCGCACGCGTGACATAAGCTTCCATTTCCGGTTCCCAGTCCAGCCAGAGCGCGCTGAGATCACCAATCGGATCATCCGATTGATCGACACGCAAATCCGCCAGCGGCCAATCCTGAGTGTTGGCGATCAACATTCCGGCAGAAGATAAAGGACCGGCTTCCCCACCGGCTTTTAGACCGGCATTCAGGGCAGCAATCAGCCGCGTCCCCAACTGTTCGCTTTCGGTTTCAAGAAAACTGTCAATCATTGCCTCAGGGACTTTGGTTGTCTTCAAAAGGTTTCCGGCAGCAATCGCATGGTCGCTTTGCGCCAGATGATTGATCCCCAAAGTTTCACTGCCGGAAAATTGCGCAACCTGTCCACGGTTATCAACAATCAGCAATTGGCGGTAATCTATATTGGCGGCTGTTCGAACAATTTCATCCCTTGCCTGTGAGGCAGATTTACCAGCAGCCATCAAATCAAGCGCCCGAGTGCCCAGGCGCGGGTCGGTGATATTCTGTGAGGCTACCGCTCCAACCTGAGCGCGCACGAACGCACATCGTGCGGCGACACACAGAGAAGAAGATGAAATCGCAACACCAAACTGGCCACTACGGGCACATTTCGCCACTATCGAAAATGTCATTCTATTATCCCTCGGCAACATCGTTGACAATGAAACCTGTTGAAACAGGAAATACCCTTTTACGCCATTTGCTCAACGCGCACTAGGACAGTTCATCTTTACTGGAGATTATCATAGCCAGTGCCGCCGCTGTTATTCTGGCCTCCGGTGGATCTGCCCGTGAAGTCAAAACGATGGGCACTTTTGCACCCATGACCAGCCCGGCGGCGCAAGCGCTATTGAAATAGACCATCATTTTGAACATGGCATTGCCGGTTTCTATGTTGGGAACCACGACAATGTCGGCATGTCCGGCAACCGGATGCGTGATGTTCTTGAGGGCGGCGGCTTGCGGCGATATGGCGTTGTCGAAGGCGAATGGTCCGCCAACGGTGGCCCCGGCAATTTCAGCTTCAGCCCGCTTGACCACTTCGGCTGCCCGCCCGCTCGACGGCATGGCGTCAAGGACACTTTCGCTTGCCGACAGCATGGCAACCTTTGGATCCTCAAGCCCGAGACTATGGGCGAGTGTTACCGCATTGCGGACAATATGGAGCATTGTTTCAATGTCGGGTGCGATGTTGATGGCGGCATCCGTAATCAACAGTGTTTTGTCCGAACCGGGCATGGTCATGTGAAAGACATGGCTTAAACGGGTGCCGGTGGTAAGACCAAATTCCTTGTTTAAAACAGCCCGCAGCAAAGTATCAGTATGTATCTGCCCCTTCATCAAGGACGACACTTCGCCGTCAAATGCGAGTTTGACCGCTATCTCGGCACACGCCTTTTCGTCTGCTGCATCGATAATCTGAAAGGTTGAAACCCCCACATTGCGGGCCTTGAGCAAGCTTGTGATTTTTTCCCTGTTGCCGATAAGCACAGGCTCTATCAGCCTGGCTTTGTGGCAGGCCAGTGCGCTCTCCAGAGCGACGTCATGATCAGCCCCGGCAATAGCCATGGCGCAGGGTGTCAGGTTTTGAGCTTTTTTCAAAACACTGTCAGGAACTTCAAAGGGCGCGGTGCTCAGCATTTTATTTCAGCTTATTTTAGATGTGTCTTTTAAAGCGGGGTTTGATGTAGCCGATTTTCCTCGATATATTTTTCGCCGCCCGCACGACTATCGGGGCAAATTCGATTAACGAGGCATGATCCAGACGTTCCGCCGGCCCGGTAATGCCAATGCCGGCACAGACCTCGCGTGTCGCATCCCAGATAGGGGCAGCCACTCCATTTACACCCGCGCGCCACTCTCCCATATTTATGGCGTAGCCTTTGGTTGCGACCTGCTCCAGCTCCTCCAGGAGTTGTACTTTGTTAATCGTGGTTGTCGTGG
>CAZJUF010000423.1:0-1268 GCA_964549055.1 uncultured Hyphomicrobiales bacterium
GCCAGCACATCGTCAATGTCTTTATCCTGTTTGCTCATTTCAGCGCGGTAAACTCCTGATATGGCTGAGGCTTCAGCGCGGTGGCGGCCAAACACCTTCTCCATTGCGTCACTGATTTCACCCACCGTTGCAAGATTGCGTGCCGCCACAATAGCGCATTCCAGTAAATTTCCGTTACCGGATTTTGCAACTGTGCTTAAAGCATCAAGGGCTGCCCGGCACGCTCCTTCATCGCGTTCGGCTCTCAGGCGTTTCAGTTTATCCAGTTGCGTTGCGCGCACGGCCTGATTGTCAACTTTCAGGACGTCGATGTTTTCCTTCTCGGTGAGGCGGTATTTATTTACGCCGACAACGGTTTGCACACCACTATCGATGCGCGCTTGAGTGCGTGCTGACGCTTCTTCAATGCGTCGTTTGGGCAGGCCGTTTTCCAGGGCTTTGGTCATGCCGCCAAGTTCTTCCACCTCGCAAATATGCGCCCATGCACGTGCTGCCAGGTCATGGGTCAGGCGTTCGAGATAATAACTGCCACCCCACGGATCAATGGTGCGCGTTGCGCCGGTTTCATGTTGTAAAAACAATTGGGTGTTGCGCGCAATGCGGGCGGAAAAATCAGTCGGCAGGGCAAGCGCTTCATCCAGCGCATTGGTATGCAGGGATTGCGTGCCGCCGTGAACAGCCGCCATCGCCTCGACGCAAGTGCGTGGAACATTGTTGAATACATCTTGAGCCGTCAGGCTCCAGCCGCTGGTCTGGCAATGGGTGCGCAGGCTTAGCGATCTTGCGTCTTTCGGATCAAACGGTTTGATCATCTTGGCCCACAACATGCGCGCGGCTCTGAGCTTGGCAACTTCCATGAAATAGTTCATACCCACGGCCCAGAAAAACGACAGGCGCGGAGCAAAATCATCGATTTTCAACCCGGCGGCAACCCCGGTGCGGGCATATTCCAACCCATCAGCTAATGTGTAAGCCAGTTCCAGATCAGCGCTCGCTCCGGCTTCCTGCATATGGTAGCCGGAAATCGAAATCGAGTTGAACTTGGGCATGTTTTTTGACGTGAACGAGAATATATCGGCGATGATTTTCATCGAATGTTTGGGCGGGTAAATATAGGTGTTGCGCACCATGAACTCTTTGAGCACATCGTTCTGGATTGTGCCGGTAAGCTTTTCAACTGGAACACCTTGTTCTTCGCCTGCCACAATGAACAACGCCAGAATGGGAATGACCGCCCCGTTCATGGTCATCGACACGCTCATCTGATC
>CAZJUF010000423.1:1368-2610 GCA_964549055.1 uncultured Hyphomicrobiales bacterium
ACATCAATGCCTTCTGGCGTTGACCATATATCTTCATGGTCAACATCAGTGCTTGTTGCCGCGACTGCACGTTTAAAGTCGAGATTTGAGAAATCAGGAATATTACTCATTGTCACCTCCGGGCTTAAGAACCGGGACGGGTTGCTCATCGGTATTTTCAAACCGGTTAACGCCAACCAGCACTTGTTTTCCTGTTTCTATATTCTGTTGTCGCTTTGCTTCAACTTCGGCAATTTTTGTCTGCACCATGTTTGATTTCAGTGCGGCAACTATTCCCCCTTCGGCTTCAATTTCCTGAAACAGGCTCCAGGCTTTTTCGATCATCTGATCTGTGAGACCTTCAATGAACCATGAACCACCGGCAGGATCATGGACTTGAGCCAGATGGGCTTCTTCCTGCAACACAATATGTGTATTGCGCGCAATGCGGCGGCCAAAGCCATCCGGCAATCCTAATGCTTCAGTGTAAGGCGCGATCGTCACACTTGATGCCCCAGCAACATTGGCGGCAAAACAGGCGGACGTTACCCGTAACATATTCACCCAGGGGTCGCGCGCGGCCATCATGCGCCGGGCAGTTTCCAGTTTTATGTTTGCACATTGGGCTTTGATGCCGCTGGCTACAGTTACCTGTGCCCACAGTTCTCTAAATGCGCGCAGCTTGGCGATATTGAGAAAGACATCGGCATCCACGTTAAACAGAAAGGAAATCTGCCTGACAGCAATATCCAAAGCCAGGTCCTGTTGTTCCATCGCGCGCAGGTAAGCCACACCGGTTGCTATCGCAATGGCAATTTCCTGGACTTCTGATGCACCGTTCAGATTATATTCACGCATATCGGCACAAAGCGCTGATACCCCGGGTGTCAGCATTGAGGTGTCTTTGGCGTTCAGTGCCGCATGTTTAAGCGCTGATTCAACACCGTCAGAAAATTCACTATTCGCAGCAAAATAACCAATCGGGTCAATTAAAAAAGCCCCTTGCACTTTTTCCATTATTTGTTGTTTTTGCCAAAAGATAGTCAACAGGGCGGCGAATTCATTAGCCCTGGCTCCGGCATCAATTTCCACCGGCACCATCTCCATAAAAACACCATCCAGAACTTGCTCCAGATCCGACAGGCCCTTTATGATGAGACCTCCGGACACACCATCATCTATCTTCAAGCGAATAGCGCTGACACCACCGGCGAGGTCGCCAAGAATTTCCTTGTTGGTCTGGGCGATGTCAGGGTTGGAATA
>CAZJUF010000424.1:0-2607 GCA_964549055.1 uncultured Hyphomicrobiales bacterium
ATTCAGATTGTTGAACTGGCGCTGCAAAAATATGGTGCGCCGGTATATGTGCGCCATGAGATTGTTCACAACAAATATGTGGTGGAGGACCTCAAGGCCAAAGGCGCGGTTTTCGTTGAAGAGCTCCATGAAATTCCCGAAACCCGCCAACCGGTTATTTTCTCAGCCCACGGGGTGGCAAAATCCGTACCTGAAGAAGCTCAAACCCGCAATATGTTTTACCTTGATGCCACCTGTCCGCTGGTGTCCAAGGTACACAACGAGGCTGAGCGCCTGTGGGGGCAGGGTTTTGAGATTATTCTTATCGGCCACAAGGGCCACGCGGAAGTTATCGGCACCATGGGGCAATTGCCCAGCGGCGCTGTGACACTGATTGAAACTCTGCAGGATGTGGAAAAACTCATACCCAAAAGCCCCGAGACGCTTGCCTTTGTTACACAAACAACATTGTCGGTTGACGATACGGCTGAAATTGTTGCTGCTTTGAAACAGCGTTTTCCTGCCATCCAGTCGCCGCGCAAGGAAGATATCTGTTATGCCACCACCAACCGTCAGGCGGCGGTAAAACAAATTGCCGGGGCTTGCGATGCCTTGATCGTGGTGGGATCGCCCAACAGTTCAAACTCACAACGCCTCGTCGATGTGGCCGAAGGTGCGGGATGCCAAAAGGCATGGTTGATACAAAGTGCTGAAGAACTCGACTGGTCGAGATTTGCCGACATTTCAACATTGGGAATTACCGCAGGCGCATCTGCCCCGGAAATTCTTGTCGAAGAGATCATTAGCGTATTGAAACAGCGATTTGAGGTCAGCGTCGAGGTGGTGAGAACCGCAAATGAATCAATTTCTTTCAAGCTGCCGCGCCAGTTGCGCAGCGATGCGGCCGAATAAATGGCGGTCTATACCGAAGTTGGCGATGATGAACTAAATGCGTTTATCGACACCTATGATATCGGTAGGGTGACGTCGTGCAAGGGCATCGCCGAAGGGGTTGAAAACACCAACTACCTGCTCAAAACCGATAAAAATGATTTTATCCTGACGCTGTATGAAAAACGGGTGGATCGCAAGGACCTGCCTTTTTTCATCAATCTCATGGAGCATCTTGCCGCCAGTAACATTGCTTGTCCAACACCGATCAAGGACCGCAAAGGCAGGATATTGCGCGAACTTGCAGGCAGGCCGTGTGCGCTTATTTCGTTTCTTCAAGGCATGTGGGTGCGCCGCCCCCGGCCAGATCATTGCGCCGAACTCGGCAAGGCCATGGCACAGCTGCATCTTGCCTCACTGGATTTTGATGGTGCGCGGGTAAATTCGCTTTCACTCAAAGACTGGCGACCATTATTCGAGCAGTCGAAATCGCAGGCAAACAGTGTGCAGGCCGGACTGGCTGAGGAAATAGAACAAGAACTGAGCCGGCTGGAAACACGGTGGCCACAAGGATTGCCACAGGGGATTATTCACGCCGACCTCTTTCCCAATAATGTTTTTTTCATCGGTGATAAGCTTTCGGGCATAATTGATTATTATTTTGCCTGCACCGATGCGCTTGTCTACGACATTGCCATTTGCCTCAATGCCTGGTGTTTTGAACATGATGGTTCCTTCAATATCACCAAGGCCCGCGCCATGTTGAGCGCCTATCAGGCAGTAAGACCACTGTCGAAAGCCGAATTCGACGCCCTGCCGTTGATGGCGCGCGGGGCGTCATTGCGATTTTTGCTGACCCGGCTTTATGACTGGCTCAATACCCCGGCGGGCGCCATGGTAAAACCCCATGATCCACTCGAATATTTGCGCTATTTGCGTTTTCACAAACACATTGAAAGTGCCAGCGAATACGGCCTTGATTTATGACATCATCAAAAAACAACACCAATGCAGTGACAATCTACACCGATGGCGCTTGTTCGGGAAATCCCGGCCCCGGTGGCTGGGGGGCGATTTTGCTTTATGGGGAGCATGAGCGCGAATTATGCGGTGGCAGACCTGACACCACCAACAACCAGATGGAACTCCTGGCTGCAATCGAGGCGCTGAGCGCTTTGAAACGAGCTTGTGATATAGATCTATATACAGATTCTGTATATGTCAGGGACGGCATTACCAAGTGGATTGAAAACTGGAAGAAAAACGGCTGGCGCACAGCAGCAAAAAAACCAGTCAAAAACACTGATTTGTGGCAGGCACTGGATCAGGCGCTTGCGCGCCACCAGGTGCGCTGGCACTGGGTAAAGGGCCACGCCGGTCACCCGCTAAATGAACGCGCAGACGAACTCGCCAGAGCCGGAATGGCCCCTTTTCAGTTGAGATAAGCAAGCTAGTCTTTTTAGCGGCGCTCAAGCGGCGCGCAGCCTGCACTCGCCTTGCTCGTTAGTCCAACGCTGCGCTTGTCCCGATGTCACAATGACAGACTTTCCAGGAGTATCTGGAGGCAATATGACAGATTATCTTTGTAGCCACCCGGACGAACGAAGTGTTGGACTAGGGCCCAAGAGGGCCGCAGGCTGCGCGCCGCTTGAGCGCCACTTTAAAGCGCTTTTAGCATTTCCTCGGCGCTGGATTCTTCTGCCTGGCCTGGTGCTGGTTCGATGTTGAGGACTTTGA
>CAZJUF010000425.1:0-2592 GCA_964549055.1 uncultured Hyphomicrobiales bacterium
CCGCTGCGATTATCTGGACCCGGCCCTGGCCTGGACCGGGGTCAATGATTCTGGTCGTGGCTGCACCTTATCAAGCCTGGGCTATGAAGCTTTGACCAGACCCAAATCATATCATTTAAGAACAACAATATAAAAGACCAGAGGAAGCCAATGACAATTACTGCAAACTGGAGCTACCCCACGTCCATGCGCTTTGGTGCCGGACGGATTTCCGAACTGGCTGAGGCTTGTCAATCGGTTGGCATGAAGCGCCCGCTGCTGGTGACAGACCCGGGAATTGCCGCCTTGCCGATGATGGACGAGGTATTGAGCACGGCCAAAGCCAACGGTCTGGAAATCGGCCTGTTCAGCAACATCACCGCCAACCCCAATGAACTCGACGTAATGGCCGGGGTCGAAGCCTATCTCGATGGCAATTATGATGGCGTGGTCGCTTTTGGCGGCGGCAGTGGTCTTGATGCCGGTAAGGCAATCGCCTTTATGGCCCATCAGGAACTGCCCATTTGGGATTTTGAAGATATTGGCGACAGGTGGACGCGCGCCAACGCCGACGTTATTCCACCCATAATTGCTGTGCCGACAACATCAGGCACAGGTTCGGAAGTGGGGCGTGCGTCCGTTATCACCAACTCTGAAACGCATATCAAGAAAGTCATTTTTCACCCTAAAATAATGCCCTCTATTGTCATCGCCGATCCGGCGTTGACTGTTGGTCTGCCAAAAATGCTGACAGCTGCCACCGGCATGGATGCGCTGGCGCATTGTCTGGAGGCCTTTTGTGCACCGGGCTATCACCCGATGGCCGATGGTATCGCGGTTGAAGGCATCCGCATGATCCATAAGGCCCTGCCACGCGTCGTTGCTGAGCCAACAGATATTGAAGCGCGCGGCGACATGCTTGTAGCTTCTTCCATGGGGGCGACTGCCTTCCAAAAGGGCCTGGGCTCAATCCACGCGCTTTCCCATCCTTTCGGCGGCCTCTATGGCGCCCATCACGGAGCGCTCAACGGTGTGATCATGCCGTACGTTCTGTGCGCCAACAGATCGGTCATTGAGACCAAGGTGGATTACCTTGCGACCGTAATTGGGGTTAAGGGATTTGACGGGTTTTACGACTGGATACTAAATCTGAGATCAGAAATCGGCATTCCCAATACGCTTAAGGATTTGGGTATTGATGATCCCGATTATAACCGC
Organism: uncultured Hyphomicrobiales bacterium; assembly: GCA_964549055.1. Classification (GTDB taxonomy): domain Bacteria; phylum Pseudomonadota; class Alphaproteobacteria; order Rhizobiales; family JAJFHR01; genus JAJFHR01. Next base: position 1,198 of record CAZJUF010000425.1, read on the forward strand.
ATAGGAGCCATCGCCGTTGAAGATCCCACCCATGGCGGCAACCCGATTGCGTTTTCAATTGCGGAATATGCCGATCTGGCCAAACGGGCCTATCTGGGAGATTTGAATTTTAACACCTGATGTGTGTTGTTTTTCATCGAACCCACTCGATCCGTCATCCTCGCAGCTGACCCGGGGATGACGAAGAAGGTGGGTTTTTATTGCCTCATTTTGTGCAGATGAGCGATGTGTTCGGGGCCGACTTCACAACAGCCACCAATGATACGCGCGCCTGACGCGATCCATTTTTGCGCGTGTTCGGCGTAAGCCTGCGGCGTCAGGTCTTCGCGCACGCCGGGCATGGCGGCATCTGTTGTAAGTGACCAGTTCTTGGGTATACCGGCAAAGGCGTTGGCATAGCCGCCAACTGGATATTCTCCCAGATGGCTGAGTTCATCCATGGCAGCGGTTATGCTTTCTGGTGAGGAGCAATTGGCAAGAAAACAACTGACCGGCACGTCTTTCAAGGCTGCATGGGCCTGGGTTATGGTCTCCCCGCTGCGCAACAGATTTGAGCCGCCATCGTGCAAAGTCCACGATACCCATACGGGTTTTCCGGTGCTGGCAGCACCCGTGGCCGCCGCTGTCGCCTCGGTGCTGCTCGACATTGTCTCACACAGAAAAAAATCCACGTAAGGTGCGAGAATTTCCGCCTGTTCGCGATAAAACGGCTCAATGATGTCAAATTCTTCCACCAGATCGGGGCGGTAGCTTCCTTGCAGCGGTGGCAGTGATCCGGCTATCAACGTTTCAGGGTTGCATTCATCGCGTACAGCCATCGCCAGTTTACCTGCGGTCACATTGAGCCTTTCAAAACTGTCACCAATTGCTGCGTCTTCCAGCCTGCGCCGTATGGTTGAATATGTGTTGGTGGTGATGATCTGGGCACCGGCCCTGATGTAATCGCGATGAATGTCGCTGACGACTTCGGGTGCCGTTACAAGCGCATAGGCAGACCACAGGATATTGGCGCCCTTAATTCCGCGACGACGTAATTCCTGACCCATGCCGCCATCCATCAACACCACGCCCGGGGGGAGATCAACGGTGGGGATGTTCATGCAGGAATTCTCCAATCAATGCGTCAAACCATATTTGCAGCTTTGCACAGGACTTTCAGTTTCTCAACCGCAAGATCGTGTCCCAGAATACCCAATCCGCAATCCGGTGCGGCGATCAGCCGGTCGGCGTCGATGTGTTCGAGAACAATTTTCAGGCGAGCAACAATTTCCTCGACGGTTTCAACCTGTGATTTGGCAATGGCCACAACACCGAGAATAACCGTGGTTTGTGAGAATTGTTCCAGCAACTCAAGACCATTGTGGCGATGGGCATCTTCAATCGACACCTGATCAA
>CAZJUF010000426.1:0-2589 GCA_964549055.1 uncultured Hyphomicrobiales bacterium
GGCAATGAAACTTTAATAAATCGCATCGTTTAAATCAGGATTTTTACCCTATGGTTTCTCTCAGTGTGGCAATATTGCCAGTAACACCACTGCAACAAAACTGCACTTTGCTGTGGGATGAAGATACAAAAAATGCCGCCGTGATTGACCCCGGTGGAGATGTCAATCAAATCCTCAATGTGGTGATGCAGCAGGAGCTTAAAGTCGGCAAAATCATCCTCACCCATGGCCATATTGACCATGCCGGCGGGGCGGCTGAACTGAAGCAGGCATTGGAGGAAAAGGGGAACACTGTACCGATTGAAGGCCCGCATATTGACGATAAGTTTTTGCTGGATGATCTGGCTAATTCGGGCGCGCAATATGGCATGAGCGACGCGCGCAATGTGACCCCTGACCTGTGGCTGGAAGAAGGCGGCGTCCTCAACATAGTCGGGCTCGATTTCGACATTCGCCACTGCCCGGGACATTCACCGGGCTCTTTAGTCTACATCAACTCAAACGTAAAACTCGCCCTCGTCGGTGATGTTATATTCAAAGGCTCAATCGGCCGCACAGATTTTGAATATGGCGATCATGACACCCTGATAGCAGCGATCAAAACCCACCTGCTACCGCTCAATGACGACATAACCTTCATCTGCGGCCACGGCCCGGTCTCCACCATCGGCGAAGAACGCCACAGCAATCCGTTTATCGGGTGAGAGTGGTAAGTTACCGCAATTCGGCCTTGCATCAGCGCAAGATAATGGTTCGGCCATTTCTTTGGGGCAGATAGATTGCGATACAGTCTTCACCACCTCCCGGTATTGGTGCCGTAACCAACCATGGGTGTGTCATGGAGGTGGATAGCTGGTATGTGTCTCCGGCAAAAATATGTTTGTAAAACTTGCGGCGGCCCTGATAGTCGAGCCAGTATATCTTGAATTGAGTTTCGTCGTTCTCACCAATAACCTGAAATCTAATTTCCGTGGGTATGGTGCCCGATATTGAACGTGTTTGGCTTTCTGCCGAGCAAGGTAGCTCTTGCAAACCTTGTGATTGAGCGGATGTTTGGCGTCGATTATCAACTTCACAGATTTTGTAAAGACCGCCAATCGGATTGTCATAACTGCAAAGAATTCCGCCCCACTGGTAACCGGTTTTCCCTCCCCGGTAAGATATGCGGTACCAGGGATAGCCGTTCATCATTACACGCGTGTTTTCCAGCAATCTAACCGGGTCGCCGTTGCGAAGGCTTGCAATCTGCTGAAACTGCATGCCGGGACCCGCACGGACTTTTCCTCCCCACGACCCGGCTTTTATTTCCTGTCCGCTGGCGTATCCAACGCTCAACAGAAAGATCAGTGAAAAGACTATTTTGAAAAGGTAATTCATGACTTTTCCAGTAATTGGTACGCTTATGCCTTCAGGCCCTTTTTGATCAAATCCTCGATCATCTTGTTGCGCTGGACATCTTTGACGTCGCCGCCTTCAAAGAGTATGCCGCCGGAGGAATAGCCGTCGCCGTAGGATATGGCGAGGTTTACGGTTTGGCCGATGGCTGAAATGAACTGTCTGTCGCCAAGCGATTTTAGCGGATGGGCGTACATGGACCACAGGATATTCTGGGAAACGGCGTAGCGGGCATCAAGGGCGGTGTCATAGTTTGCCTTGGCAATCTGCATCAACTGGTCTTGCGTTAATTCTTTTGCGCTTTGAATGCCGACAAGAATGCGCAGGCGATCAAAGGTTTCATCACCAACAACGATAACAGTGGCGCCGTTTACGGTGAAACGCCAGAAGCCGTTGCGCGGCTTTTCGACCTTGTCATCCAGCCGGGTGATAATGGCGTTAAGACGTTCCATGGTCATGGCCGGGGTTGTGTCGGCCGCGGACACATCTTCACGAGCGGGCATCTTTCCTCTGCGGGTTGTGCCTTTGGTGGCGAAACTCTTTTTTGCAGAGATGCTTGGGGTGTTTTTTCTCAAGCCGATGTCGGTGTCAAAAACCCCATCCAGGTTGACCGGGAACAGAAACAGGAGCGCAATCAGTCCGATGGTCACCAGAGCTGTGAGTGTTGCCGTCAATAATGCCGGGCTGACTGATTTCATAAATCCCTCTTGAAACAACATCATTTTACTGCATGTGCTGTTTTGTCACCAGTGAAAACATGCAAAGATATTCGATATTTGATTTCAAACTTATAAACTCTTTGCGAGGTGCGATTTTCACATGATGACGCTGTCCATTGACCTGATTAAGGACTACCACGCCCATGTCTACTATGACGCCGACAGCAAGCTGCGGGCTGAAGCGTTAAGGGCGGCGATGGAGGTCGAATTTGACCAGGCGGAATTTGGCCGCTGGTTTGACCGACCGGTCGGACCACATCCTGACTGGAGCTTTCAGATTGCCTTTAAACCGAACCTGTTTGACAAGATCATACCTTATCTTGCGCTTAATCGAAACGGACTGGTTATTTTTGCCCATCCTAACACGGATGATGTGCTACGCGATCATCGTGATGGCGGCATCTGGATGGGTGCGGTCAGACCGCTTGACCTGAGTATATTTTAATAACGCAAAAATCGCCAGAAGTGTTCAGGG
>CAZJUF010000427.1:0-2578 GCA_964549055.1 uncultured Hyphomicrobiales bacterium
TACCGGTGTGCCCCAGACCGCAAACAAACCGTCACCCCAGGTGTTGACAAAGTTAGGGCGGTTTTTATTCTCACCCAGATGACGATTGATCGTACCCAGAATATGCTCGACAAAAAGCGGCAATTCGGCATCGTTCAATTTCGAAAACCCCTTCACATCACCAAACAGCATCGCGGCCTCCACCCGCGCCCCCTTTGGAGCCGAGGCAAAAGTGCCACTGGAAGATTTTTTCGCCAGGTTTCCCAAGTCCGCCACATCAACAATATGAGTGTCGTTACCCAGTTTTTCCCAATTGGCCACATCTGCCGATGTTCCCGCCGGTGTACCGGTTTTGCGCTTATCCCAGATCGCCAGTTGCCGTGCTTCACCGGAAATGTGACCGGCATGCAAAATCGCGCGGCCCATAGCAAGTTTGGCCGCAATCCCAAACAACAGATCATCGTTGAGGTAAGGCTGCTCGGTCAAAAATCCCAGAGTTTTGGCTTGAGCGATACAGGCCCGAAATCGCTTGACCCACTGTTCACCGGCAGGTCGCACGGAAACATCGATAAACTCATCGATAGCAAACGGCAGGATAACATGCAGATCGATCTTGCGTTTTAACAGATGTTCCGCAATCAGGATGTCTGACCCACTGGCCAGCGCACCAAAGGCTGCACCGGGATCAAGGGCATCGATGGCGCTGCTTATTCTTGAACTCAACTCCTTTTCGTTTTCAGCCAGAATGCGGCCGCTTTCGTGTTTTGCTGCAATCATGTGACCGGAATAATGCAGTGTGATTTTTGGCGTGAGCGGCTTTAGAATGTCGTGTGGTTTATTCTGAGCAGTTAACAATCGGCGCAATTGTGCCAGTGTCGATGCCCGGTCTGCGAGTTTGGTTGCTTCACTGTCAGCCGCCGAAGTAATGGCCATGGTTGCAGCGTCATCATCACCGTTCAAAATGTGCGCTTCAGCCACGGTAGCAAAATGCCAATAGCTGTGCTGATCCGGGCTAAGTGCCAGAGTTTTCAAAATCTTTGCGGCAAGTGATTTTGCCGTGGAAAAATCGCCGGCCAGCGCTGCCAGTGTAGCGGCATTTATGCCGGGATAAGTGTCTTTGGTATCCTGATAAATTCGCAAATATGCCGCACCAGCTGTCTTAAGCGCCGCATGCTGTTTTGCCGGCTGGGAGGAAAATGCTTTATCTTTGAGCAATCTTGCACCCAGAGTTCTTGCTTCCACACCGGCATCTTTATCCAATCCAAAGTTGGAATAATGCCTGTCCGCTTCATTCAGACTTCCCGCCCGCGCCATTAGCAAAACAGTGAGATGCCGCAATTCAACAGATGGCTCGTCAAACTGCTTCAAAGCTGTAACTGCTGCATCTACTGCGGCAAACAATTCACCCCTGTCGGCCAGCGCATTAATTTCCTCTCGATCTGTTGCCGTATCCTGACGCATTTTATTCATACCCGATGTGATTCAAAAATGTACCCGCGATAAGACAACGGCACAACCTGTATGCCAGCCCAAATCAGGTATGTATAACCGGAAATATCACTGGATTCACCAGACCAAAAACCGGATTGCATACATTTGGTTCGGCACCTTTGTAAATTGTATCCATCTGCTGTAGGTTGGCAGCAGAAATTTTAACCCGGCAATGGTACCTGACTAAAATCATGACAATAACACTTCACAAAGGCGATTTGCCTGCGGGGCTTGACCTCGGCAATATCATCGCGGTTGATTCTGAAACCATGGGACTTGATCCCCACCGCGACAATTTGTGCCTGATACAGCTTTCGGCTGGCGACGGTAATGCCCATCTGGTTCAATTTGATCGCAACACGTATGATGCGCCAAATCTAAAGGCCATGTTGAACGATCCAGATATCATCAAGCTTTTTCATTTCGCCCGATTTGATGTCGCTGTACTGTCCCATTATCTCGGCGTCACCTGCACACCGGTTTATTGCACCAAAATCGCCTCCAAGCTGGCGCGCACCTACACCGATAAACATGGCCTGAAAGACCTCTGTCGCGAATTGCTCGGACTGGACATGTCCAAACAACAGCAAAGTTCCGACTGGGGTGCCGACACCTTGAGCGAGGCGCAACAGACCTATGCCGCATCAGACGTACTTTACCTGCACCAGCTTAAAGACCGGCTGGATGTAATGCTGGCGCGCGAAGGCCGCAGCGATCTGGCCGCACGCTGTTTTGAGTTTTTACCCACACGCGCCAGCCTTGATCTGGCCGGTTGGCCTGATACCGATATTTTTGCGCACTGAAAAAACAGTCCCTTTGGCCTTGAAGGCGCCGTATTGACAACGTAATCACAAAACTGGAAACCGGATTGAACCGCGATCTGATGTTACAATAATTCGGCACCCGGACTTGAAATAGATCAAGATGACAGACAGCCCCTTAACTGAGATGCACTCTCAATCAGCCGCGCCCGCCTATGAGCAGATTAATGCAAACACGGCTCGCAACGTTCATCGCCACAGTCGATTTGTCGGGATTTTACGCTGGGCGCTGCCCGGATTTTGTTTGTTGATAGTTGGCATGTTTCTGTATTCCTCCGGAATTCTCA
>CAZJUF010000428.1:0-2571 GCA_964549055.1 uncultured Hyphomicrobiales bacterium
GTTAATCTTTCAGCTTGAGGTGATGAAACATCTTATGATTTAATTAAAGCACAAGCCATGCCAATACCTAGACTACAGATTTTTAAGACTTAAAAATACTATCGATACAATCCATCAGCATCCACTTCTCGACCATCCTATAGTGATAAAAGCTTTAGCTCTGAATTAATGTCCAAATGTGCATTTGACTTAAGAAACTTGTAAAAATTGTTGCTCTTCGTGCTGGCCTATGCGAATTGATCAGTAAAAATATTATTGACCTGGATTTTGCTATTGATTTGTTCAATGCTGAATAAGACACCAATATTATGAAACGTCTGCAGGAAGAAAATGAAACTAACCGCCAAATAGGCGATTAACTTAACTGTAGTGATTCAGATTTCAATCTGACATATTTAAAATTGATCTCAACTAAATCTACATTGAAGGGCTGTAGTCGACCCATTGCTGCCTGTCGATAATTTACTTTTACACGGAATAACATCCAGCTCACTGGCGGAGCAAATTGGCGCGTGTTTTTGCGTACGAAAAAAGCACTATGTTTGCGGAGTCCAGTGCAGCTGCTTGTTAGCCTTTGGTCAGTTGGAATCCGCGTCTTGATGTTTCAGATCTGCGCCGTGAGATAAAACATGGTGGATAGCTTCGACCTGATTCGTGGCCCGTTCATAGCCGTCCGTCGCATAGGTCGCGCACATCTCATTGTTCGGATGCACGCGGATCAGACCGGCATTTGTCGCCGGATCGTCGAGTGTCTCCGCCCATTCAGCAAGATAGACACTGGGGATACAGAAGACATGACTGACGCCGATCTGTTTCAATCTCTTATTCAGATAGCTGGCGACAGTTTCGCCACCCGAAGCGGTTACCTGCGTACGTTACTCGCAGTCAAAGTTCCCCGATTGAAAATGCGCTAGCATTGGTCAAACTCCCCACAGACCGGTATGCAAGACACGCGGCCGCGCTGTCGTCGTCTTTGGCGCGGTGCATCCGTCCTTCCTGGGAAGATCAACATCCATGCAGGCGAGCGCCTTGTCACAGGACCGCAGCGACCCGTTCACCCAGCCCTGCATGTCCGAAATGGCCTCGTTGCAAAAGAATACGTTCGGTATGGGCGCGGCAAGATGGTCCCGCACAGCGACATCATTCACGCCAAGGCGCCATTGATGATAGGCAAATTCGAAGTCATCATCGCCGTCCCACAGGCGGTAGCTGGTCAAAATCGGTTCCGGTACGGAATCGATTTTGATGCAGAACAGCTGAGAAAGCTGTTTCCTCAACGCGGCAACGACGGCTTTCGACGCCGGGTAGAGGGTTTGAGGCGGCTTGCTCTGCTTCTCCTGCAACGGCGACGAGAACTCCTCGCCCACATTCTGCAGGCCTTGCCAGAACATCGAATTGTCGAAATCGCAATACATCGTCAATGCGGCCGCTTTGTAGTGCGTCTCTTCATCCGCAGTCAGCTTGACCTGCTCTGAACCGGCCTGATCGACCGGAATCGAATAGAATGGGTAGATCGAATTCAAAGGGAGATTACTGAAGTTCGGCCCAAATTGCACGGGCGGTTTAACCACTCCGTCAGGGTCAAGCCACCATGGCTGATCGAAGTACAGATTGATTTTCATCAGCCTCATACCGCGTGCCGAATGGATACTATCCCACAATGCTTGGGCCCCAGGGCCTTCATTGAATGCAGGTGACGTCGCAAACAGGTCTTCCATACCCTTGGTGGCACTCGTCATCACGATTTGACTGCACGAAAGGCCTTTCTGCTCTCCACAAGGAGCATTCGGGGTAGAGTTTTGTTGCTTCGGCGCTTCGGTCAGCTTCAGTTTAAACCCTTCTCCGTCGCGCGCGATTGAGTTCACATTGGTGCTTAACATGATGCTCACCCGATCTTTTGGCAGGGCGTCTCGTACGGCGTTCGGCAGGGTGCTGAACCCTCTCTTAAAGCTGAAATATTTTGGATCCTTCGGGAAGTCGGCGAGGATCTGAAAGGCATCGCCAGCATTTATGGGTGCCTTGAATGGACCAGCAAAGCCAATCGATTCTGATAGCATCTGCACGCACTCCTCTGAATAATCCATGTCTCGCAACAGTCCCCACATCTGCCAGTCGCGCAGAAGCGTGCCTTTCCAATTATATTTGTTGCGCAGCATGGTCCAATAGTCAGGTGTCTGTTCGTCAGGCTGGGTCGCATTGTTGTGAGTTAGTACCGTTGTGTAGACATCGTGAATAATATCCGCAGGTCCCTTTCTCTTCTCTCCCTCCTCGAGATTGTAGATTTCACCCCAGATCTGATTATTTCCCTCCTGAGCTTCATGCGCCGTAAAACTTCGACCGCGGAGGTAAAAACGATTGGTATTGCCATATCCGTGAATACAGCTCCTCATCGGGAATGAAGCGACCTGGTCGCAAAGACCCATCTCCTTGATCAGCGCCATTAGTTCGATCATCGAATACTGGAATCGCATCCCGCCTTCTTCTTCACGAACGACTTGACCTGGCCGCACCGTTATGAGGTCGGTGTCGAGCCGACCGCCGGTCCTGTCCAACCGCTCGATGACGGCAATC
>CAZJUF010000429.1:0-2556 GCA_964549055.1 uncultured Hyphomicrobiales bacterium
CTGACCAAAGGTATCTGATGGCGATTTGCGGCATTCTGTTTGACAAGGACGGCACGCTTATAGATTTTCAAAGCACCTGGGTGCCTCTCTATAAAGAGGCATCTTTGTTTGTCGCAGGCAATTGTCATGAACGTGCTCATCTGATGCTGGCAGCTTCTGGTTATGATAAAACCTCCGACACAATTCTGGCCAATACGGTTCTTGCCCAGGGCAATAATGACGAAATTACCGAAGCCTGGTTGCCTCATGCTCCACAAAACGTTGGGTCTGACACGAAAATATCAGCCGCCATTGGCGACATTTTCAACTTGAGCATCGCCACCCATGCCGTCCAGGTAACCAATCTGGAAAAGCTGTTTACCACCCTTAAAAGCAAAGGTTTGAAACTCGGTGTCGCCACCAGTGACGGCATAGACAGCGCCATAAGTTCACTCAATCCTTTTGGAATTCTTGAGCAACTTGATTTCATTGCCGGATTTGATTCAGGCTTCGGTGCAAAGCCGGGCCCGGGAATGGTTGAAGGATTTGCCGAGGCAACCGGTCTTGAGGTGCGCGAAATAATGATGGTTGGTGACAGCCCACACGACATGGCAATGGGAAAAGCCGCAGGCGTTGGAAGCAACATCGGCGTTCTGACAGGCACCTGTGCGCGTGAACAATTGTGCGACGATGCCGATCATGTCATCGATAATATCCGCGATCTTGAAACCATGCTCTAATTAACCACGGCGACCAAAGTACCATTGGCCAGCCCCAGCACATAAGCCGAATGCCCGCTTCCGGAGTTAGGCAGCAGCCCGATATTTGCATCAATTTTATCCGGCAGATCAACTGAACCGCTTTGTTCAAGCCGGTTTCCCGAAAGTGTCATGATGCGAAGTTGACGCCGGGCGGCACCGGGGATTGCAATATCAGGTTTGCCGTCTCCGGTAACATCGCCGACAGCGGAAAGGTCAAGGCTTCGCGAGCCGATAAAGTGATTTGAAAACCCGTATTTCGAGGCGGTCAAAACCAGTTTGCCGTTTTTATATGACCAAATTTCCAGAGTGCCGCCGATGTGCGGGGTGACGACCGTGGCAATATCAATCAACCCATCACCATTAAAATCCCTGATCCCGGCAACATTGAGCCAGCGGTTGGACGTGCCGATTGCTGGCGTTGTGGCGACAGGTACAAGCTTGCCGGCGCGCAAGGCAAATATGGCCAGCGAAGCACCGGCATTCAGGAAAGATTTGATGGTGATGACTTCAGCCCTGCCATCGCCATCAAGATCGGCCAGTCTGGGTGTGATATCCTCAAACACCGAATCCCCCGGCAATTGGTAAGTGTACAGATTGCCCTTGTTATCTTTAACGCTGAGACCGCCACCTTCAATTCCATCTCCCAGCACGCCATGACCATATCGCTGTGTTGGTTGCGAATACCAGGCAGAGGTAATGCCGGGAGGCGAGTGAACAGCCACGCCACCATCGGGCAGGTCACCACCTGGCGCCTGCAATCGTTTAGGAGCTTGTGCGGATTTCAAACACAGTTTTTTGCCGCACCATTCAGCCTGATACCAGTGTGATCCCGCTTTAACGAGTACGCGCGTTGCACTGGCCTGAAACACCTCCCGGACAGGTTGTGCGGTTTCGACAACTTGAAGTTTCCAGTTCGCTGCCTGAGCTTGCGCCAGGTTGCTGGGGGTGATCAACCCGCCAAAGATGAATAAAAACAGTATGTTGGCAAGACGCATTTTTCCCTCGATCCAGCGTTTGAATTGGAGGAGCATTCAACATGCTGGCTACAGAAATGTCCAGCGCAGGAAACCGATAGATGTGACTGACATCTTTTTCAAACAGGCACAGATAGAAGATCTGCGCGACATTGTTCGCCTGCCCGGCGATGGCGAACCGGGATTGAAGCATGGGAAAACAACAATCATACCTATAGGAAAAACCTATAACAGGCATCGAAATTAGCGGCTTGACGAATGAAGAAATTATCTTTCATGATTGCACGGTGATGCGGGATTTGTAAGCTGCTGGAGATGTGTTTGCCCTGCCCAGCCGCAAGGTTGGCTGAAATTCTTTGTCAGGAAATTGTTGCAATTGTTTCAAACCGACTTAGAATTGTTGTAATTGTTTCAAAATGTCGTAAAGTTGTTATACTCTTTGTGTCTAAGGGGTGAAAGTTTCGGATTAAATTTCGAACTTTGGTCAGGTTTCGGTATAGGCTCTGGCCGAGTTGGAACTTGAGGAAGAGTTTGTGGACAATTTAATTGTCGCGTTATTATAACAGGGAGAAACCAAATGAAAATAATCAAAAAAACAACACTTGCAAGCCTGTTTTCCGGCCTGATGGCAGGTGTCGCTGTATTCGCTATGAGCAGCTCCATGGCTGTCTCTGCTGGTGAGTTGACGGTATATACAGCCGTCGAAGCGGAAGACTTGAAGAAATATGCCGCGAAATTCAATGAAGATTATCCCGACATCAAAATCAATTGGGTGCGTGATTCCACCGGCATCGTAACGGCTAAATTGCTGGCTGAAAAAAATAATCCGCAAGCTGACGTTG
>CAZJUF010000430.1:0-2553 GCA_964549055.1 uncultured Hyphomicrobiales bacterium
ATGTCCACTTCACCGGAAAAAACCAGGGTGTTTTCTTCATGCAGGGCGCGCATTTCCTCATCACTGTGCTGGCAGGTTCCACTGCGAAAGCGTATCTGGCTCAAGGTTGAGCCTTCGCGCACCAGTATGGAGAATGTCTTGGGGCTTATCTCGGCGTACAACGGCCCTTCGTAGCCCGCACTGACGGTGTCAAATGATTGGCCGTAATCGGTAATGACGCGGGTAAATACATCCAGCCTGCCGGTAGAACTTTTTGGGTTGGCGGCGGCGGAAACGCCAGCGCTGAGTTTAAGGCTTTCAATCAAAGGCACGATATAAACGCAGCCGGTTTCGAGCACCGCGCCATCGCTTAAGTCTATTTCATGCAAACACAGGGCCTTGAGTTTGTCTTCAACCGTGCATTTTGGCCCGGGCAGAAAACTGGCGCGCACGCGAAATGCCACGCGACCGAGGCGTAAATCCAGACTTGCCGGCTGGATTTGGCCGTCGTTAATGGGCTGATAAGCGCCAATTCCGCCGTTTTCTATTAGAAATTCGATACCGTGCGCAGGCAATATGCCATCGCCAAGGTTGGATTGAGAAGCAATTGTCATTAAGGATCAGTACTCATAAACCGTTTTTCCGCTAGATATGGTCTTTATCTGATTGTAAGCTTGCCGCCAACCTTTGGATCAAAGACAGTGGAAAACCCGGATTGATGTCGCTTTATAATTGCACGACGCGGTTGATCAAAATAACGGCAGAGCCGGTATTTCTCGATGAGGAATCGCAGCCCGAAGATGATTATTATGTTTGGGCCTATACAATTGTTATTGAAAACACCGGCGAGGAAGTGGTGCAACTGCTCAACCGCCATTGGATGATTACGGACGCCCATGGTCGGCTTCACGAGGTGCGCGGGCCTGGTGTGGTTGGTGAACAACCAATTCTTCAGCCCGGAGAAAGTTTTGAATATACCAGCGGCACACCTTTATCCACAGCCACCGGCATCATGGTTGGCTCCTATGAGATGACAACTAATTCAGGTGAAAAATTTGATGTGGACGTTCCCCCCTTTTCTCTGGATTGCCCCTATGCCATCCACAATGTGCATTAGGCTGACTGTTCCTCTTTGTATAAGCGTGTCATTTGTCCGATAACCGGCATCCACTTATCGCTGACACGCTCTAAAAGGTAGCTTAGAAATTGCTCGACCTCAGGCCCATATTGCTGGTGATTGGCATTTTGCTTACAACCCTTGGCGTTGCCATGCTGGTGCCGGCGATTGTGGATTTACATCTCGATCACCCCGAGTGGCTGGTCTTTGCCGCGTCATCTGGATTGACATTGTTTGTCGGCATCACGTTGACCATGATCACCTGGGGCAGGACCAGCAATCTTAACATCAAACAGGCTTTTGTTCTCACCACCTTTTCGTGGGTGGCTCTGGCCGCATTTGCCGCCATTCCACTCGCCTGGAGCGAGTTAAACCTCACCTATACAGATGCCTTTTTTGAAGCGATGTCGGGATTGACAACAACGGGTGCCACCATCATTACCGGGCTGGATACAGCACCACCGGGCATATTGTTGTGGCGGGCTCTACTGCAATGGCTCGGCGGCATCGGTATTATTGTGATGGCGGTGGCGGTTTTGCCGATGCTGCAAATTGGCGGTATGCAGCTGTTTAGAATGGAATCGTCCGATACATCGGAAAAAATTCTGCCGCGCGCAACCCAGATTGCCGGTTCCATCACCATGTTGTATTTAGCCATATCGATTGCCAATACGCTTGCCTACGTGATGGCCGGAATGGGGCTTTTTGATGCGGTTGCCCATGCCATGACGACAATCGCTACGGGAGGATTTTCGACCTACAATGCCTCAATCGGCCAATTCAACTCAGCCGCTGTCGACAGTGTTGCAATCGGATTCATGATCATCGGCAGCCTGCCTTTCGTGCTTTATCTACACGCCTTGCGCGGTAACGCCGAGCCGTTGTGGAAAGATTCACAAGTACGCTGGTTTTTCACCCTGATTATTATCTTTGTAATAATTGCCACCTTGTACCAGATTGTTGTCAACGCCAATACCGGCACGCGCGCCTTTCAACTGGCGGCATTCAACGTGGTATCGGTTATGACCGGCACCGGCTATGCCACCGCTGATTATGGTCTTTGGGGTCCCTTTGCCGTGGTGTTTTTCTTTTGCATCATGTTTATCGGCGGTTGTGCCGGATCAACCTCTTGCGGGCTTAAAATATTCCGCATTCAGGTCATCTTTGAAAATGTCAAAGTGCACATAAACCGCATCATTTACCCCCACGGCGTGTTTGTCGCGCGTTACAATGGCCGATCCCTGCCGGATCATGTTTCAGCCTCGGTTTTGAGTTTTCTCTATTTGTTTTTCCTGTGCTTTGGCCTTTTGTCCATCGCCCTTAATTTTACCGGTCTTGACATTTTGACGTCAGTTTCAGCCGCCGCCAGCGCCATGGCCAATGTCGGTCCGGGACTGGGCAAGATGGTGGGGCCAACGGGTACTTTTGAGGAGGTGTCGGACATTGCCAAATGGCTG
>CAZJUF010000431.1:0-2548 GCA_964549055.1 uncultured Hyphomicrobiales bacterium
GCCCGCCAGCAAAGTTGCGTCCGGGTGGGCGGCGCAGACATCGGCAAGGGCGGTTAGTGTTTTGGGGGCGTGATAATGGCGCACCTCTCCATTATGGGGGCAGGTCCATATGAGGGCAACCGCGTCATCGGCCAGTTGGCTGAGTTGTGTGATCCAGTCTTTTTCAAGGGCGGTCAGATGGTCATTGGTGGTTTCCGCAAGGGCCTTGCGGGTGGCCTCAATAATTGGGCCGTAACCTGTACAGCGGCACAGGTTCCCCGCGAGGGCATCATTGATGCTGTTCAGGTCATCGCCGCCGCCGGACCGCAGATGGGCGAACATGGACATGACAAAACCCGGTGTGCAAAAACCGCATTGGGAGCCGTGAAGGTCAACCAGAGCCTGCTGCACCGGATGGAGTGCCCCGTCCGGATAGGTAATGTCTTCCACCGTCAGGATCAGTTTGCCGTCAAGGGTGGGCAGGAACAGGATGCAGGCATTGACTGCCTCATAATGTATGTGGCCGTCTTTAAGGCTACCGATCACCACCGTGCAGGCCCCGCAATCGCCCTCGCCGCAGCCTTCCTTGGTCCCCATGCGGCGGGCGTCACTGCGCAGATAGTCAAGCAACGTCCTGTTGGGATCGAAATCTGTTATTTCCTGCCGCTTGCCCCCCAGAAGGAAACGGATGCTGTGGCGTATTTCTGACATTCAGCTGCCCCGATAGCTGCTATAGCCGTAAGGCGAGATCAACAGCGGAATATGATAGGCGGCTCCTGCATCGGTGATGCCAAACTCCACCGGCACAATGTCCAGAAAAGGAACCTCGTCCAGTGATACGCCCGCTTGGCGGAAATAATCGCCCACATGAAATTCAAGGCGGTATCTGCCGGGGGTCATATCATTGCCCTCTATGACAGGATTATCACAGCGGCCATCGTCATTGGTGACACAATCGGCCAGAATTTCACCCGCACGGCTCAGGATAATTCTCACCCCAGCCGCCGGGCATCCTGCGGCGGTGTCCAATATATGCGTTGTGATTTTTCCCATAGCCTGTGGTTCCCTGATATTTGCCGTATTATAGCGTCTTTTCTGGCAGATTGTAGCATTATTGTAAAGAATATTGTTGACAATATAGTCATTTTTTTGTCTACATTAATCTAATATCAGATAATGATGGAGGCCAAAATGGCCGGAAATGACAATCGTAGCGCAGAAGATATTTACCGCCATATCCGCGAAACCGTGCTGGAGCAGCGTCTGCTGCCGGGCATGAGAATGGCGGAGGAAGCGCTGTGTAATATTTATGGCACAGGCCGGGCGACCATACGCAAGGTATTGATTATGCTGGCCGAAGATCAGATTGTCACCCTTGCCCGCAATAAGGGGGCGGTGATTTCAAGCCCCACCGCCGATGAAGCCCGCGAAGTATTCGAGGCCCGCCGTTCTCTGGAAATCAGCCTGCTGGATTGGGCCATGGAGCGGGTGACCAAGGCGGATTTGAAAAAGCTTGCCGATCATATAGGCCGGGAGAGACAGGCCTTGCAATTGGGCAATATTGCCCTGTGGATACGGCTGTCCGGTGAATTTCATCTGGTGCTGGCACAGATTGCCCGCAATGAGCCGTTCTTGGGCTTTTTGGAAAAACTTGTTCTGCGCACCTCCCTGATTATTGGCCTGTATGGTCAGACCTCGGCGGTAAATTGCTGCGTGGATGACCATGCGGGATTAATCCATGCCTTGACGGTTGGGGACCGCAAAGGGGGGCGGAAATTGCTTATCGAACATCTGGGCCATATTCAGGAACGGCTTGTCTTTACCGAGGGCGGCGACGATGTGGACCTGCATCGGGTGTTAAGCCCTTCCCTGAATCTTGACCGAAAGGCGGGCTAGTCATGGCTGATAAAAATTATCCCCGTGACCTTGTGGGCTATGGCCCGACACCGCCTGCGGCAAACTGGCCCGGCGGGGCGCGGATTGCGGTGCAATTTGTCCTGAATTATGAGGAAGGCGGCGAGAATAGCATCCTGCATGGGGACGCGGGCGCCGAACAATTCCTGTCCGAGATCGTCAATGCGGCTCCGGTGCCGGGGGCGCGGCATATGAGCATGGAGTCCCTTTATGAATATGGCAGCCGGGCCGGGGTTTGGCGGCTGCTCCGCCTGTTTGCCAAATATGATATTCCTCTGACTATTTTCGGGGTCGCCATGGCTCTGGAACGTCACCCGGCGGTGGTGGAGGCTTTTCTGAACGCGGGTCATGAAATATGTTCCCACGGCTATCGCTGGATCAATTATCAGGATGTACCCGGTGATGTGGAGCAGGAACATATGGTGCGCGCCATAGAGATCATCAAACGTCTGACCGGTGAACGGCCTCTTGGCTGGTACACGGGCCGCACCAGCCCCAACACCCGCGCTTTGGTGAGGGAGGAGGGCGGTTTTTTATATGACGCGGATGATTATAACGACGACCTGCCCTTTTGGGTCGGGGATCATCTGGTGGTGCCCTATACATTGGATGTGAATGACATGCGTTTTGCCACGGCGCAGGGCTTTAACTGCGG
>CAZJUF010000432.1:0-2532 GCA_964549055.1 uncultured Hyphomicrobiales bacterium
TGAACACCGGCCTCGAGTAGTTGACGCATTGAAAAATCAGGCAAAGCCATGCCTTAAACTCCTTTTTTCCGGTTAAACCTCCGCAAAATTGGCTGGTCTTTCTCCAGCACCGGATGGAAATCATACTATGTGCCGCATCCAAGCGGTGTATGATCCACGTATTTTTGCGTGTGAATTTTCTTGACGCCTTATAGGCACATGTTCAGCGCAATACAAGCGCTTTATAACACCTGCCATGAAAGGCCGGTAGACTGTGGTCTAATTGCTGGCCAGTTGCGTCGTGGAAGTGGTTAAAACCACTTCAACCGTTTGACCTTTTGCCACCGATACCCGCTTTACCAGAGCGATACCACGCCGGGAACTCTGGCCCGAAGCATCGAGAACCTTCCAGTTAATACCGGTGGTTACAAAATAATCACCCGGTGCCAATCCACCGAAGGTAAATTTACCATCCGGCCCCACCGCCGCCGTTCGCGTATATACCTGATAGCGCGGATCATCGCTTTCCTTGGAAAATTCGACTTTACGTGTTGCCACACCGGCACTGCCGTAGATGGCATCAACGCGCTGAACGGCATATTCAGTCGCCGGTAATAATGTAGCACTGCTGCCAGCTGCGGTTTTGGTTGTGCCGTCGCGAGCCAGAACAAACGCCTTCCCGGTGATGGTTGCCGTACCACTGTCGAAAATGTAGTTGGCTTCTGTGGGGCTGAATTTGGCAGTTAAAACCGCCAGTCGCGGACCGTCCTCACCAGAGCGCGAGCCATAATTGGTTTCGCAGGCAGCCAAAAACAGCGCAATTAACACGATAGGAAAAAATCGATACATGGAAAAACTCCGCATCTGGAATTTATATTAGTCCCGATTAAAGCCGGTATGGTCAATTCACGTCAAGGAATACCGCGAAAATTAGCAATTCAATTAAATCTCCCGCACGTCAATTACGCCGGGAATGGTTTTTATTGCACCGCGAATTTGCGGGGATACCTGGTAGCCTCCAGGCAAACAAATTTCCACCTCGTGCTGCCCCTTGTCAACAGAAATCATTAAAGACACTGCCGTTTTACCCTTGCAGTTCAGTCTCTTGCCAAGACTTTCTAATGCAGTTTCATCATGAATATATATATTCAAAGCAGTCTGTACTTTGGCAATGGCTAAATCTACTGAGGTCACGTTCTGCAACCTTAGCTTGACGTCCTCGCCTTCACAACTAGCCTCGACCACCAAAACCACAGCCGTGCCAGGTTCAAGCAATTCCCGGCAATTTCCTAAAACATCAGAGAACACCACCGCTTCAAACTGGCCGGTAGAATCGGAAAACCCCACAAAAGCGAACCGGTTTCCGCTTTTTGAGCGCCTTTCCTGACGATAGGCAACTGTCCCGGCAATTTTACCCGCAGTCAGACCAGCCATTGCCTTGGCGGAAAATTCTTTCCAGGTTGAAACCCCCGATTGACGCAAGGCGGTGCGATAATCATCCAGTGGATGGCCGGACAGATAAAACCCAACCGCATCAAATTCCTGCGCCAGATGTTCCATCGCCAGCCAGCGCTCGACCCCCGGTAAAGCGATGGTCTCTTCACGGTCACCACCACCAAACAAATCATTTTGCCCCGCCGCGCGATCGCCCGATGAGCGTGTCGCCAGACCAAGAATGGTCTCAACACCTGCCAAAACCTGCGCACGATTGTCATTCAACACATCAAAAGCTCCAGCTTTGGCGAGGCTTTCGAGCGCGCGTTTATTGACAATTCGCGGGTTAATCCGGTTGGCAAAATCACCGATACTGACAAATGGCCCGTCTTCTGTGCGCAAAGCCACAATATGCTCAACGGCCTGGCGTCCGACATTTTTCAACGCGGCAAGCGAATAAAAGATGCCACCTTCCTTGACGGTAAAATTTACCGAAGACAGGTTGATGCACGGGGGATGAATTTTAATCTCCAGACGCTCAACATCGCGCTTGAAAATCAACAATTTGTCGGTGTTTCCGATATCCAGCGTCATCGAAGCGGCCAGAAACTCGACCGGGTAGTTGGCTTTCAGAAAAGCGGTTTGATAGGCAATCAGGGCGTAAGCGGCGGCATGGCCTTTGGGGAAACCATAGCCGGCAAATTTATTGATCAACTCAAATATGAACTCTGCTTTTTCGCGATTGACGCCACGCTCCACCGCCCCTTCGACAAACCGGACCTTTTGCTTGTCCATTTCAGACTGGATTTTCTTGCCCATGGCACGACGCAGCAAATCAGCCTCACCAAGTGAATATCCCGCCAGAATCTGGGCGATCTGCATCACATGTTCCTGATAAACGATAACCCCGTAGCTTTCCTTCAACAAAGGCTCAAGCGAGGGATGCATATAATCGGGTTTTTCAAGCCCGAGTTTGCACGCGATATAGGTGGGAATGCTGGCCATGGGGCCGGGGCGATAAAGCGCATTAAGCGCGATTATATCCTCAAACCGGTCCGGTTTCATTTTGCGCTGGATATCGCGCATGCCCGAACTTTCCAGCTGGAACACACCGACAGT
>CAZJUF010000433.1:0-1187 GCA_964549055.1 uncultured Hyphomicrobiales bacterium
CAGATTTGATCAGGGTCATGGGCGGCAATGCGGCCCCAGGCAAAGGCGTTTTTATTCATCTCAATGGCCACCCCATTGAGTTCAATCGCACGTTCCAGAGATTTTGCCCCCAGTGGCAAATATCCCTTTTGCACCGCATACCCCAACATGAACAGATTGGTGGCAATGGCGTCACCGGTGAGGGCCGTTGCCATTTCAGTGGCTGCAATAAAATCAAATCCGTCCGGCATCACATGGGACTGTATAGCCAGTCGCAACATGTCAGTTGGCATCCTGTAATCAGAATCTTCGGTAAATTCTCCGGGATAAATCTCATGAGCATTGGCAACACAGACGGTTCTTTCCTTGTCCATCAAGCCCAAAACCGTGTCAGACCCGGCTCCCATAATATCACAGCCCAAAACCAGGTCGGCTGAACCAGCACTCAAGCGCACGCTTTGGATATTTTCAGGACTTTTTGAAATGCGAATGTGCGACACCACAGAGCCGCCTTTTTGTGCCAGCCCGGTCATATCGAGCACACCGCAGCCCTTGCCTTCAAGATGTGCCGCCATGCCGATAAGCGCACCGATGGTAACCACTCCCGTGCCCCCAACACCGGTCACCACCGCACTGTATAATGTTGCATCGCTCGCAAAAACCGGCGCTGGCAATGAACTGACATCGGGGCGTGGTCTGGCAATCGTCCCGCCGGTCTTTGATTGTTGAACCGCACCTTTATAGACCCCGCCCTCAACCACAATAAAGCTTGGGCACAGACCATTGATACAGGAGTAATCTTTATTGCACGAAGATTGATCAATAGTCCGCTTGCGGCCAAATTCGGTTTCCAAAGGTGCGATCGCCACACAATTCGACTGAAGCCCGCAATCTCCACAGCCCTCACAGACCAGCTCATTGATGAACACCCGTTTGGCCGGATCGGGGAACTGCCCACGCTTGCGACGGCGGCGCTTTTCTGCCGCGCACGTCTGATCGTATAAAATAACGCTGACGCCCTCAACATCCATATATTCGCGCTGAATGCGGGCCAGATCGTCACGCTCACAAATTTCCGTCCCCACAGGCAACGGCCCGGCATCATGATATTTTTCTTGCTCATTGGTCACCAACACGATGCGCTCAACACCGAATGCTGAGATTTGCCGCGCAATTTCATGCGCCGTAAGCCCACCATCGTTGGATTG
>CAZJUF010000433.1:1287-2530 GCA_964549055.1 uncultured Hyphomicrobiales bacterium
TGCGTTTTTCTCATCCATCTTGCCGATGATCACCGGTGCATTTTTCTGACCATAAAGCTGTTCGCGCAATTGCGTTTCAATCAGCGATCTTTTTTCCTCAACCACAATGATCAAATCGAGCCCACGGGCAAACTTTTTAACCCCTTCTGGTTCCAGCGGCCACGTCATGGCAATTTTGAACAGTTTTAACCCGAGATTGGCAGCCTCGACCTCGTCAATACCCAGACTGTCGAGCGCCTGACGCACATCAAGATAACTTTTACCGGCACTGACCACACCGATTTTTGGCACCTTGCCACCGGCAAATATCTGCCTGTCCAACCCATTGGCGCGCGCAAATGCCTGCACTGCATAGCGTTTATAATCGTGCAATCGCGCTTCTTGATCGAGCGGCGGATCAAAGGTTCGAATGCTTAAACCGCCCTCAGGCTTGGCAAAATCCTGTGGCTGTTTGGTTTTAATGCGGGTCAACGAAGCATCAATCGTACCGGTGACTTCAATCGTGTCTTTCACGGCTTTAAGTCCGATCCAGCAGCCCGAATAACGCGACATCGCCCAGCCATAAAGCCCGTAGTCTATCAACTCCTGAACGCCGGCCGGATTGAGAATGGGGATCATGGCATCCATTAGGGCAAATTCGGATTGATGCGCCGTGGTCGAACTTTCGCACGTATGATCATCGCCCATAAGCACCAGCACACCGCCATTGGGCGACGTTCCCGCCAGATTGGCGTGGCGGAAAACATCGCCGGAACGATCAACGCCGGGCCCTTTGCCATACCACAGGGAAAACACGCCATCATAAAGCCCCTCGCCGCGCATTTCCGCCTGCTGGGTTCCCCAGATAGCGGTAGCGGCCAGATCTTCATTCAACCCGGCTTCAAATTTGATATTGCGTGGTGTCAGATAGGTGGCTGCACGTTCAAACTGCTGGTCAACGCCGCCCACCGGCGATCCGCGATAGCCGGTAATGTAACCGGCGGTATCAAGGCCTTCGAGCTTGTCGCGTTCATGCTGCATCAGGCAAAGGCGTATCAGGGCTTGCGTTCCGCTCATGTAAGTGCGGGGACACTTCAGATCGTATTTGTCATCAAGACTGACGTCTGCAAGCTTCATTTCAATACACCTGGGCGATTATTATAAATTATATGTCAGCAATACTGACGTATAATGTGTGCCTCGTCAAATCACGGTTGTGAATAACGCTTTTAGACTACACCCCCCATTGCCAGAAATCAGTACC
>CAZJUF010000434.1:0-2529 GCA_964549055.1 uncultured Hyphomicrobiales bacterium
CAGCGCGTTGAAATTCTCAAGGTTCTATACCGCGATGCCCGCGTTCTCATCCTCGATGAACCTACCGCTGTTTTAACCCCTCAGGAAACCGAAGGGTTGTTTGCCACGCTCAAAAAACTGACCGACAAAGGTCTGGGCGTCATTTTTATCTCGCATAAACTCAATGAAATTCTGGCGATCAGCAACCGGGTGGCAGTGCTGCGGCGCGGGGCGATTACCGGTATCGTTAATACCGTGGATGCCGATAGGGCTATGCTGGCTGAAATGATGGTTGGACATAAAGTCACACGGCCCAGATTAGAAGCAACTGCCGCAGGGGCGGTGGTGTTGCAGCTTTCCGGGGTGAGTGTTTCAGGAAATACACCAACGCCGCTGTTGAACAATATTGACCTTGAAGTTTGCGCCCATGAAATTGTCGGGGTTGCCGGAGTGGCTGGCAATGGCCAATCGGCTCTGGCCTCGCTGTTGTCAGGATTAATCCAGCCCGCATCGGGAACGATGGAGTTGCATGGCGAGCTCTTGGGCGAGGTTACACCCAATCTCATGGTTTCACTGGGGGTCGGGCGTATACCTGAAGA
Source organism: uncultured Hyphomicrobiales bacterium (assembly GCA_964549055.1). Lineage (GTDB taxonomy): Bacteria > Pseudomonadota > Alphaproteobacteria > Rhizobiales > JAJFHR01 > JAJFHR01. The sequence continues at coordinate 579 of CAZJUF010000434.1, forward strand.
CCGCCATGCCTCAGGCGTGGTTGGTGAAATGGCGGTGTGGGAAAACCTGATTAGCGAGACCTTGAAATCCCCCGAGATATCCCATGGCCGCTTTTGGATTAAAAAACCTGATGCACTGAAACGGACTGAAGAGTTGATCAAGCAATATGATGTCAGGTGTGAGGGGCCGTTGCAGCAGACCAAGCTTTTGTCCGGCGGCAATATGCAAAAGCTTATTTTAGCGCGTGCTCTTTCTTCCGATCCTTCTTTTATACTGGCCAACCAGCCGGTGCGCGGACTTGATGAGGGTGCCATAGCTTATGTGCAAACCCAGCTTTTGGCAGCGCGTAAGCGCGGGGCCGGTATTTTGCTGATTTCAGAAGACCTCGATGAGCTGATGTCTTTGTGCGACAAATTAGTGGTGATGTATCATGGCGAACTCAGTGCGCCGTTTGTGCCCAAGCAGAAAACCGTGCAGGAAATCGGTCTGATGATGGCCGGTCACCGGCCTGAAACCAGTCAGGAGGCAGCTTATGCAAATTGAACCGCGGGCAAACGTCTCGGTTTTGCGCGCCGGACTGGCGCCAATTATCGCTGTGCTGGCAGCGTTGGTTCTGTGCTCTGTGTTGATCGTGTGGGCTGGTGCGCCGGTGTTGGAATCCTACTTTTTATTGTTCAAGGGCGCGCTGGGATCGCGCTTTGCCTTGACTGAAACCATCACCCGCTCAATCCCGCTGATGTTCACAGGTCTGGCGGCAGCAATTGCCTTTCGCGCCAAGTTTTACAATATCGGTGCCGAAGGCCAGCTTTATTGCGGCGCTCTGGCGGCAACCTATTTTGGCACCGGACTGGTGGTGTTGCCGGCGTTGTTGATGGTGCCGTTTTTGATGATCGTGGGCGCACTGGCCGGTGGTCTCATTTTGATCATCCCGGTTTTGCTCAAAACCCACATGAAGGTGGATGAGGTCGTAACAACGCTTTTGCTGAACTTTATTATTCTGCTGCTGGTGAGTTTTCTCATTGAAGGCCCGTGGAAAGACCCGATGGCGATGGGCTGGCCCCAGGCAGCCTCGATCATCGATGAGGGCGTGTTGCCGTTGTTGATGTCTAAAGGCAGGCTGCATGCGGGGCTGTTGTTTGCGCTGGCAGCAGCTATCTTTGTCTGGGTAATGATGCGGTTTACGGTCTGGGGTTATGAAATCAAGGCGGTTGGCCATAATGCCAAAGCGGCCGAATTTGCCGGTATTCGTATCAACTCAACCATCATCCGCACGGCCATGATCTCCGGTGGTCTTGCCGGTCTTGCCGGTGTCAGTGAAGTTGCCGGTCTTAAAGGGTATCTCACGTTGGATATTTCTCCCGGCTTTGGCTATACCGGCATTGCCGTTGCTATGCTGGCGCAATTGCATCCTCTGGCGGTTATTCCCGCATCATTATTCCTGTCGGCAGTCTATGTGGGGGCTGACGCCATGAGCCGAGCGGTCGCTATTCCCACGTATATTGCTGACGTTCTGGTTGGTGTATCGGTTCTGTGTGTTCTGGTTTCGGTGATGTTGACCAAATTCAAGATCAGGTGGCGGTGATGGATCTCATTGAAATTTTTCTGACAACGGGTTTTTGGGCGGCCACCATTCGCATTGTATCACCGCTGATATTTGCCACTCTGGGCGAACTTATCTGCGAACGTGCAGGCGTTCTCAATCTCGGCATTGAAGGCATTATGACCATCGGTGCGATGGCAGGCTGGATGTGGGTCTATCAGGGTGGGGATTTGTGGACCGGGGTTATGTTTGCGGCTTTAGTTGGCGGTATTTTCGGCCTGGTGCACTCGATTTTTACCGTTTATCTGGGGCTTTCCCAGCATGTGACCGGTATCGGGGTGACAATGTTTGCATCATCCTTGAGTTATTTTATCTACCGCATGTTATTGCCTGATGCGACCACGCCACCCAAAATTATCCCGTTCAAGACC
>CAZJUF010000435.1:0-2517 GCA_964549055.1 uncultured Hyphomicrobiales bacterium
TTCAAGCAGCGTTTTCCAAAGGGCAAAATACTTATTCCCAACAATGTCTCCATGCGCCGTTACGGCACCAACCCATATGAGAGCTACGACACCATGCCGCGGCCGTTCCTGTTTTCAGGTGAATTGCCAACAGACATCAGCCCCATGGCCCGGGTCATCGTCTTTGAAGCAGACGGCAAAAAACAGGCTGTCGCCATGAAGCTGCTCAATGAGCGCAAAAAACTCAAAGTTTCAAACGTCACATTAAGCTGGTCCGCCGGTCAAAATTCAGCGCTCGATACCCGTCGCATTGATCAGGGTCGCGATGTCGGCAATGTGGTGGTGCAGAAAGACAGCGCCAGTGGGCCACTCGATATCGTCTACGATGTTACCTTTGCTTTCGTCATCAAGGCATTTTCGCCCGGCGTCAAAATTCAGCAGAATTAAGGCTTTTACCAAATCGCACTCGACCCGCCTCAACAGGCGCGATAAAAGACAAGTGTGCTCAACGCCATTTCTCTGCGGATATGTCTGATGATTTCTACTGCCAAAAAAGTAATCTGCTTTTTGTCTCTGGCACTTGCGCTGAGCATCTATGCACCGGCTGTTGAGGCCGCCAGCCATCAGGGCCCCGGCTCACGCAGCTATGAGCGCAACCTGCTCCGGCTTTCACAAATTCTGGGCGCCATCCACCATCTGCGTGAAGTCTGCAATGCCAACGAAGGCCAGCTTTGGCGCAAAAAAATGGTTGAACTTCTGGAAACCGAAGCCCCAACGCCTCAGCGCCGCGCCCTTCTTGTCGATAAGTTCAATCAGGGGTATCGCGGTCATCAACTGGCTTTTCCAACCTGCACAAAAAAAGCTGCCGCCCGGGTCAGAAAATTTGTCAAAGAGGGTGCCGCACTGGCCACGAAAATCGCAAAATCGCGTGAAATCACCACCAATTAGGCCATTTTTCCCACCGTTAACCTTTTGTTATTTTCTTGGCACATGGGCGCGTGGCTTGTGCTAAAACTCCCTGGTTACTTCCTGGGCATTCGAAAAAACTTGTATTTTGGCGGCGCTGCGAATTAATATTCTGTTAAGTATATGTTGTGTGACAAGTTTAAGTGAGTTTGTGAGTATGTCGAGCCAGCTGTCCAGTATTACCGACCAAAAGAAAATCAGAAAAGACAAACAAGCCGCCCTGCGCTACCTGCTCGATGCCTGGGAAGAAGCGGTTTATGATGGCGTCGATCCCGATGTGCTCTCGTCTGCCGCCATTTTTACCGCGCTCAGCGACATGGTTGCAACATACGGCGAAGACGCTGTTGCCGAAATGACCGACGGTCTGTCACAGCGCATCAAAAACGGTGAATTCACCATTGACCGTATTTTGCAATAATCACCCGCAATAAAATCACCGCTCCAAATACAACAAAAATACATCCCGAGATCCGGTTGACGGTGGCAATGGCGTTATCGCCGATCCTGTGACGAAAGCTGTGTAAGGTACCCGCCAGAAACAGCCACCACAAAAAGCTGCCCGCCATGACTGCGACCACCAGCGCCAAAGCCTGCCAATAATTATTTGGTAAATCAACCCAGCCACCAGCACTACCAAAAAAAGCGGCAAACCCCAGCACCATCGCCGGGTTGGTTATGGTCATCAAAAAAGTTGTTCCCACCAGTGCCGCATTACCAATAATACCGGCTCCTTCACGATCAGGCTCCCGTGTGGTTTTACCCAGCAGCGTGCGCAGGCCCAATCCAATTAAAAACACACCGCCAATGATTTCAATCCAGCTACTGTAACCGATTAATATCCCTGAAACCGACGTCAGGGAAAATGCGGCAATGGCGGCAAACATGCCATCACCCAATACAGCCCCCATGCCGGTAAACAATCCGGCACTGAAGCCACATTTCAGGCTGCGCTGAATACACATGATATTTATCGGGCCAATGGGGGCGGCAACTGCCACGCCAATCACTATTCCGGTTAATACCAACTGCCACTCAATCATCATTCAGCCTTCCCAAGCCACGATTGTTTCGTCATACTAATAAGGCAGATAGCAATAATTTGTTAACGATATCAATGAGACCATGCCAACAGGTCAAAATTTCAAAAAGGACACGAGTTAAGCCAAAAAGGAGGAGATATGATTAAGCAAAGCGTGGCTATTGAAAAATTCCGCCTCACGACAGCCGAAATTCTCTACCATTTGCCGGATTTCCCCACAGTTCTGCAAAGCTACATCTGGCAGGAACTGGATATGCAGCCGGAATTCCCGGTTTTGAACCGGTTTTTAACCTTCTGGCAACAAGAACTCGACGGGCCTCTGCATTCGGTAAGAGTAGCCTCAAAAGGCATCATGTCACCGGTGGATTTACGTTATTTCGATTGTTCGTTCACGCTGCACTAAACCAGATCAAAAATCTCGCGCGCTTCATCAGGACTGGCAACGTGGCCGCCAACCGCCTCGACGATTGTAACCGCACGCTCAACCAGAACCGCATTGCTTGACGCCAGCACTCCGCGTGACAAATAGATAT
>CAZJUF010000436.1:0-2508 GCA_964549055.1 uncultured Hyphomicrobiales bacterium
TTACCGCCAGCTTCACCAGCGTTTCCACATCATTGCAATCACCCTTGCGCCGGTGACCGTAGGCGATCAGGCCGATACGACTGTCATCCGGTAATTCCGGCACCAGTTTAGCCATCACTTCTTTGGCAATGGTAATCTTCGGTTTGCCCTTGATTTGCCCCCACATGCTGCCGGAAGCATCAAGGATGAAGAGGGTATTAGCATTTTTTCCGGTTGCCTGCCGAGGCGTTGCGCTGGCAGACATGGCAGGTGCACTGGGCTTCGCGGAATGCCTGGCATTGCTGGAAATTGAAGATTTATTGAGTTTCCCAGCTACAACATCAACTTTATCCTCTGAAAGAGGCGAGGATTTGCTTTGGCATTTGGAAGGCGGATAGACATAGCCTTGAATCCTCGCGTATCGATACCCTGCGGCCTCGGCAGCATGAATTCCCTGCTGGCTAGCCGTACTGAAATTATCCTTCCTGCCCGAACTCCAATACAAATTCAGAGGTACAGTGCCGGGTTGTTTGACTGGGAGGATATACCCTTCGGTTCTGACAAATTGATATCCGGCGGCCATGGCATCCTGTTCGCCCCCACTGGAAGCCGTACTGAAATGATCACCTCTGTTTGAACTCCAGAAGAGTTTGAGCGCGGCACTCTCCGGGCTTCTCTCCGACAACTTTGTATCGGCACCTATGATACAAGCTTCAATTCTGCTGAACCGATAACCTGCCGCCAAAGCCTCTTTAACGCCTTTCCGGGTCGCGGTGACGAAATTATCTTGGTTCTTTCCGGACCAATACAAGCGAAGCGGCACCAAATTCAACGTTTGCTTACCCGCAGCTTTAGGTTTACCCGTTATGCTGTCAAAATTCACCGCCTTCTCCACCACCTCGCCATTCTTAATGGTGATCAGAAATTTCTCATATTTTGCACCTTTGGGAGGCTTAAAGCCCTGGATCACAGGTGTTACATGGACTTCATACTTCCCGGTCAGCGTTTCAGGCAGTTTGATACTGGTCGGAAGAAGCTTGATCTTAGGCTCATGTTCATCAAACCCAAAGCTATGATAAATCCATTTATGAGTGTCAGGATCGGTCATATATATAGCAATTTTTGAGGGGCTGCCTTTGACGGCACTAGTTAAATCCAGGGTTCCTGAAATGGCATAGAATTCGACATCCTTTTTGAATACATTCGCCGATCCGAGCTTGATTCTACGAAACCAGACCGGTGATAATTGCGGATTCGTGCTCGTCACCTTGATGTCAAATGTTCCCGGCTTCAGGTTAATTTCCCGCATTTGTTGATCCGTTGCGACATCTTTATCAAAGATAACCTTGCCATCCGCTGTATTCAGTATTTGCACATGACCAGCCACATGTTTGCCGTGCTCCGAAAGGTAGAGTTTAATATGTGCCAGCCGATTCAGTTGATCGATGTCGATTAGGCCCCGGTCGGCATCCTTTTTCAATGTCTTGCATATCTTCTTGTTCATGGCTTCCACCAAAGGATTGTCGATAACCTTGCCATCTACTTTCGTCACCGATTTTGCCACCCATTTACCATTAACCGTTGACCCGCCACTCTCGGATTCAACACGCTCCGCTTTGGCGATAATTCTTTCAAAATCGCTGATCCGCTTGAGCATCGGGGCATCGTAAGCGCATTGCATCACGTACTTTGGAGACATACCGGTTTCAACCTGGCACTGGTGTTGTGCGTTATAACCCTTGATTTTGAGTGTCGAGACCATCTTCGCTTTCATGGTTGCACGTTCTGCAGGCGACATGCTTTGCATTTTCTTCTCGGCTGCCTCCATGGATGCCCTCATCTTCTTCCGGCGTTCCGGCGACATCTTCTGCAGCTCTTCCTCGGAAGGAAAGCCAAACATCATCGCCATCGGGCTGGGTTTGGTGCAGCGAAACGGCGTGCATGAGGCCAGCTTATCTGCATACGTTGTGCCGCAGGTATCCTGTACCTGCATCTCATCCAGAAGACTTCCGGCTTGCGCCACTGATGTTGCCAGACCCACGAAGATCATCACGGCACACAGCATCATGCCCGATCGTTTTAGAGTATATTTTATCATTTTACCTCCCTCCTCTGGTTAGGTTGTTTCAACATTTACATGCACACTTTGGTGTACCGCCTGACGCCCTTGAATTCCACGGCTTTTTTCAACCTTTCGCCTGGTTTTATTTCGACATCATGCAAAATAACGGGGTTCACATCCGGAAGTCGGCGCGTCCTGAGTCTGGGGCCAGACACGCCACCATGAAAAACATCCACCCCACCCGGAGAGAGACAGCGTTCGACCGGCCAGACTGAAACATCATAACGCCCCGGCAATAAATCCGTCTTACTTAGATCTATAGTGATAAAACGCCCCTTACGGCCTGCCGTGCGGATACCTGTTTTCGCCTCGTTCCGACTACCGTTTACCAGTACGGTCAACACCAGCGAGCCTTTCCTTGCTTTTACAAAATTGACGCGTTTCTCAACCGTTTCACCCGCATCAAT
>CAZJUF010000437.1:0-2508 GCA_964549055.1 uncultured Hyphomicrobiales bacterium
AATTATCGTGCCATGGCCGGCTATCGATTGGTACATCTTCCTGAGCCTTTCGGCCTGAATCTCGATCTTGGATTTGAGGCGGCCTATGTCGATATTGGAGATGTCGAGGAACGTACGGCCGGCGCAGAAGTTTCGGTCGATATGACCGCGTTGGTCGCATCGGGAATAATCTACCTGCCGATTCACAACAACTGGGACATCTACGGAAAAGGCAGTCTGTACTTTTGGGATGGCACGGTTACCGCTGATGGCGTCGAGACGTCGAACGAAACGAATTCGGATCTGGCTTTCGGACTGGGGGTCGCCTGGGAGACCGGAACAGCATTCGGTATGCGTCTTGAGGTAGAGACGCTTGACGCATTGGATGGCGTCCTAATCGGCACGCTGTCAGCGACGTACCAGTTCAAATAGACGATTGCGGTGAATCCGCATTCAGACGCCCCAGGTCAATCTAATCTTCTATTTAACATAATATATATTATACGCTTTAAAGCTGTAGGCGTAATTTAGTAATGTCCGCTATTCCGCATTCTGACAGACTCCCACGCTCTTTTTTCAAGACTTGGGGATATCAGGACGCCGTCAGCTGAGTTTGTCAGTATAAGTGCACAGGAACTGGACCGATTGACGGTGATCGAACGCGTTTTTGAATAGCAGCCGCCAGGTCATACAGAGCGCGGACTTCCAGGTTCGACTGCGATTTGAACAGGTCGAGGACAGATTATATAAGTCCGCGCTGGGCTAGCAAAATTCTGTAATCTCTGTAAGACTAAGATCAAGGTGTAACATTGCGCGCATCAGCTGCGTAATCGCTTCTGACATTCTGTTCGTCACCTACCGATTCTTTATAACCTGCCATTCTTCGAATTGAGGAAAGTCAGCCACTTTGTCGCTGCCTTCCGCTTGAGGGCGCCCCTGCCCGGTCAACCTTTGCAGATGTTGATCCACGAGAAATGCATGAAAATAGAAATCATTACGACCCGCAACGAAGGCTTTAAGGAGACGGGGTTCGGCGCACTGAATGCCTGCGCCAGCATTTTTGATGCAATCAAAAGGATGGGCCATGAAGCCACGTTAAGTGTGTGCCAAACGAGGGAGGATCTGGCTGAAATTGTGAGACGGAAACCGGATCTGTCCATTCTGGCGGTCAAGTATCTTGCGATTCCCAATGAAGACGACATTTGGCTATCCGAATATTTCGCGAATCACGACATCAATTTCTCGGGCTCATCAAGAGACGTTCTGAAGTTTGACTCAGACAAGGTTCTGGCCAAGGTCCACCTGCGCGAAAAAGGCATCAGAACGGCAAATTACTTTACCGCGACCCCGGGGCAGTATAGTAGCGATACCGAACTACCGATCGCGTTTCCGTTGTTCCTAAAACCCTCCGATTCCGCGAATGGCAATGGCATTGACGATTTATCTTTCGTCACCAATTTTGCTGATTTCAAAGGTAAAGTGCTGTCGCTGAATGACGCATTCGATATCCCAATACTTGCCGAAGAATATCTGGATGGCCCGGAATATACCGTTGCGGTCATCAAAACACTCCAGGGTGACCTTCTCATCTCACCCATCGAAGTTGTGCCCGTGCAGTCAGGCAATGGCTTGCGAATTCTCGGAGAGAAAGCCAAGCAAGATGATTCGGAAGAACTCAAAAAAGCGGAAGACGGCGAAATAACGAATAACGTCAGACAGATGGCGAGCGATGTCTTTCTAGCGCTCGGTATCAGGGACTTCGGGCGTATCGATATCAAGACCAATGCAAGCGGACAATGCTTTTTTATGGAGGCTAATTTGGTCCCGGGCATGACCTTCGGAACCAGTTACTTCCCCAGAGCATGCGAAATCGAGCATGGCCTTGGCTACGACGATGTGATTGCGCTGATATTCGAAGGGGGCCTCGATCGTGCGCTCTCAAATTAAAATGATCTAGGGTCTATTTTTCGGACCAGGCGGACCTCAGCAAGACCTTGACCGATAACGACATCTCCTCCCAGAACAGGATCCATGAAGTGCTAAATAGGGTATTTCATACCCGAAATCGGCCTACCGTACCTGTAAACCTGCAGGCTAAAACTATGCACCAATTGTCCGAGCGAAATCGCTCTTTTAGTGGCCTCATTTTCGGATTTTTGTTCATATTCCCTTTATTTATTAGATAGCTCCATAGGTCCGACCCCTCGACTAACGATGGGCACGTACTCATTGAACGCATCCTTTACTGACACGTCGGTTATTAGTGATGAGTATGTAGCTGATTACTCCGGCGTCGCAAGTAGTGGGAGTTTCTATTTTGGCACATATATGGTGCGCAGTTCTGTTGTTCCAGTTCCTCCCGCTCTCTGGTTGTTCGGTTCCGCTCTTGGCCTGCTCGGCTGGATGCGGCGTAAAGCAGCGAACCGCTTTCAATAAACTGACATCAGGAACCCACCTTCGAGTGGGTTTCTTTTTGTGCGTCATGAGCGAAGCGAATGACTCCATTTGACCGCGAGGCGACCTTCATCC
>CAZJUF010000438.1:0-2481 GCA_964549055.1 uncultured Hyphomicrobiales bacterium
CCTTATGCGAAGCTTTCGGCAATTGTATCGGGGCGTAGCAAAAGAACAGACAACCAAACTGCGGCCAGACAGCAATTCGACGCACTGAGCAGTGATATTTCTCCCGGGCCTCTGGCATATTTAAGCGGTGCGTGTGGTATTGAGGCTGTGACATGTCAGGAGCTGGCACTGGTGGCTGACCTCAACGACAGCGGTTATGAGGTCGCCTTGCGCGGATTTGGCTCGGTGCTGGGCCAGTCAGTTGAAGCGCATTTTCCAGCCGGGCTGGTGCTTGGTGCGCTGGCTGCGTCAAAAGGCCAATTTTATGATCCCTTTGATACGTCTGGTGCAGAACAGATCACGTCGAACAACGCAGAACAGGTTATTGTCACAACCTGGGGGCCGTTTTCTGGTGAGGGAATGGCACTTGTCGAAAAAATATCCTAATATCCAATGATTGCGTCGTGGATGGAGACTAATACATGAGCCAGGAATTGCTTGACGATAAAGGACGCCCTGTTGTCGTTCTCACCGGTTTTGGTCTGGTAACACCGCTTGGGCGCGGCAGGCAGGATAACTGGCGTGAGCTTGTGAATGGCACCAGTGGTATTTCGAAAATTACCCGGTTTTCGACCGAAGGCCTCAACACAAAAATCGCCGGAACCGTTGATGCTGGAGATATGGCACATTTATCGGGTCAGGCGCGGGCGCTGGCGCTGGCGATTGAGTCCGCTAGTGAGGCTATTGCTCAGGCAAATATTGGCACACCGGGATCATTTCCCGGCCCGCTTTTTCTGGCAACACCACCAGCTACTCTGGAATGGACCCATCGAAAAGCGCTGTACACTCATGCCAGCGATGATGAGGCGGCAGGTTATGAACGCTTGTTGAAAGCGGCGCGTTCGGGAAAATTTGACGAGCTTTATGGTCTTTATCAATATGGCGGAGTGGGCGATGAGCTTGCTGACAAGTTGGGGACCCGGGGCTTGCCTATTTCACTTTCCACGGCGTGCGCATCAGGTGCCTCAGCCATTCAGCTTGGCGTTGAAGCCATCCGCCGCGGAGATACGCAAGTTGCCTTGTGCATTGGCACCGATGGATCGGTTACCGTCGAAGGACTGGTGAGATTTTCACTGCTATCAGCGCTATCCACCCAAAATGATTTACCGCAAAAAGCATCAAAGCCTTTTTCCAAAAACCGCGACGGCTTTGTTATGTCGGAAGGTTCAGCCTCTTTTGTTTTTGAAACATACGAAAATGCCCGCGCGCGTGGTGCTGAAATACTCGGTGTGATGCGCGGGTGTGGCGAACGCGCGGATAATTTTCACCGGACGCGCTCAAAGCCCGATGGTTCGGCCAATATCGGCGCTATTCAGAATACGCTCGATGATGCGGGCGTTGGCATCGATGAGATCGGCTACATCAATGCGCATGGAACCAGCACACCGGAAAATGACAAGATGGAATATCTGTCCTTAAAAGCGGTTTTTGGTGACCGCCTTACTGACATTCCGATCAGTTCCAATAAATCCATGATCGGCCATACATTGACAGCCGCCGGGGCGATTGAAGCTGCGTTTTCTTTTCTGACCATTCAAAATAATATTGTGCCGCCAACCATCAATTATGATATGCCCGATCCCGATATTGAACTCGACATCGTGCCAAATAAAAGCCGGGCGGCCAATGTTAATATGGTGCTGTCGGATTCATTTGGATTTGGCGGGCAGAATGTATGTCTGGTGCTGGCAGCTGAGCCTGCCTGATTTTTCCGGAGAATTTTTTAGTGAGCAATTCAAATAACGCTAAACGCGTTCTGGTTACGGGGGGAGCCCGCGGAATAGGCAGTGCTATTGTGCGCAGTCTTGGGGCCAGCGGTTATGATGTCCAGTTTGTCTATCATTCATCTGACGAACGCGCCCAATCTCTCTTGCAAGAGCTGAAGAATACATACGAAGAGCAGAATTTTGCTGCTCATAAAGTCGATCTGGGCGAGCGTGCTGCGGTTGATGAGTTTGCCGAGCAATTATCAGAACAAGATACATTCTATGGCTTTGTGCATAATGCCGGTCAATCTTATGACACGCTGGCAGCACTTGTTGATCAGGACCGGGCCGAGGCCATTATGCAGGTGAACTTCTGGTCGCTCACCCGGTTGATCACAGCTCTGGTGCGCCCGATGACGCGCACACGCTCAGGCAGAATTGTCAATATCGGCTCGGTTGTTGCCTTGCGTGGCTCTACCGGGAATTCAATTTATGCAGCCACCAAAGGGGCAGCTTTAAGTTACCTGCGCACGCTGGCGATTGAGTTGGCGCCCAAGGGTGTCACCGCCAATACCATCGCACCGGGGTTTGTCGACACCGATCTTTTGAGCGATTATGCGGCATACCGTGAAAAAATTGAAAAACAAATTCCAGCTGGCAGATATGCTCAAGCCGATGAAGTTGCCGGGCTGGTGCGATATCTGTTGTCACCAGAAGCTGCTTACGTAACCGGAAG
>CAZJUF010000439.1:0-2428 GCA_964549055.1 uncultured Hyphomicrobiales bacterium
TGAAGCAGGGTCAGTTCTCTCCGCTGAAAGTGGAAGAGCAGGTTGTGGTTATTTACACCGGCGTCAACGGCTATCTTGATAAGATCGATGTCAAGGATGTGGCGCGTTTTGAAGAAGACTTCTTGCGCTTCGTGCGCGAAGAACACGGTGATCTTCTCGAAACCATCGCCAAGGAAAAAGCCTTGTCTGATGCCACAAACGAAAAACTCAAGTCGATTTCAGACAGTTTTTCAAAGTCATTTGGTTGAGTTAGGTTAAGGAAACGGCATAGATGGCCAACCTCAAGGAACTCAAGGATCGTATCGCCAGCGTCACCGCGACGCAAAAGATTACCAAAGCGATGCAGATGGTCGCCGCAGCAAAACTGCGTCGCGCCCAGGAAACTGCCTTGGCTGCACGACCTTATTCGCAACGTATGAATCAGGTTCTGGCCAATGTTGCCGGTGTTTTGGTGGGCAATGATGGTGCGCCAAAACTGCTGACGGGAACTGGCAAGGACAATACCCACCTGTTAGTTGTCGCCACATCAGAGCGTGGCCTGTGCGGTGGTTTTAATTCCTCGATTGTGAAAATTGCCCGCGAGAACGCTGTCTCCTTGATGGCCCAGGGCAAGACTGTCAAAATTCTTTGTGTTGGCAAAAAAGGCCATGACGCCATGAAGCGTCAGTTTTCGGCCCAGATTATCGAATTGATTGAAATCCGGGTGAAAAACGTAGGCTTCCACAATGCCCAGAGCGTTGGTGACAAAGTTCTGGATATGTTTGAAGCTGGCGAGTTTGATGTCTGCACGCTTTATTATGCTGAATTTAAATCGGTGATCGAACAGATCCCGACAGCCTTGCAGCTTATACCAGCTCAAATCAGTGCCGATGAAGACGCTCATGCGCCGGCATCTTCTGGTCCAAGTGCCTGTTATGAATATGAGCCCGACGAGAGCGAAATTCTCGAAGTTTTATTGCCGCGCAATGTCAACGTACAGATTTTCCGGGCGTTACTGGAAAATGCCGCCAGTGAGCAGGGTGCACGCATGAGTGCGATGGACAATGCGACGCGCAACGCCGGCGACATGATAGACAAATTGACGTTGACCTATAACCGGTCACGCCAAGCGAAAATTACCACTGAACTGATTGAAATTATATCTGGCGCGGAAGCGCTCTAGTAACTTTGACGAGATGAAGGACTAACACCATGGCCAAGAAAAAGGTTGTTGGACAGGTAACGCAGGTAACGGGAGCCGTCGTTGACGTGCGCTTTGATGAAAACCTGCCTGCAATTTACAACGCACTGGAAACCGATAACCATGGTAACCGCCTGGTTTTGGAAGTGGCCCAGCATCTGGGTGAAAACACAGTTCGCACCATTGCCATGGACGCGACCGAAGGTCTGGTTCGCGGTCAGGAAGTTTCCGACACAGGCGAGCCAATCATGATACCCGTGGGCGAAGAAACCCTTGGCCGTATCATGAATGTGATCGGTGAGCCGGTCGATGAAAAAGGCCCGGTTAAAACCAAAAGCAAAAGAGCCATCCATCAGGATGCACCTGCTTTTGTCGATCAATCAACAGAAGCTGAAATTCTGGTCACCGGCATTAAAGTGGTTGACCTGCTCGCACCTTACGCCAAAGGCGGTAAAATCGGCCTGTTCGGCGGTGCCGGAGTTGGCAAGACGGTTTTGATCATGGAATTGATCAACAACGTCGCCAAAGGCCATGGTGGGTATTCAGTGTTTGCCGGTGTTGGCGAGCGTACCCGCGAAGGTAACGATCTCTACTGGGAAATGATTGAAAGTGGCGTCAATAAAGAAGGCGGTGGCGATGGCTCAAAATGCGCCCTTGTTTACGGCCAGATGAATGAACCTCCAGGAGCGCGCGCCCGTGTTGCGCTGTCCGGTCTCACAGTGGCCGAGCATTTCCGCGAAGAAGGCCAGGATGTGTTGTTCTTTATCGATAATATTTTCCGCTTTACCCAAGCGGGTTCCGAAGTGTCCGCCCTGTTGGGTCGTATCCCTTCTGCTGTGGGTTATCAGCCAACACTTGCCACCGACATGGGCACCATGCAGGAGCGCATTACGTCCACGCACAAAGGTTCAATCACCTCGGTGCAGGCGATTTACGTCCCCGCAGATGACCTGACGGACCCGGCACCTGCTACCTCGTTTGCTCATCTGGATGCGACTACCGTGTTGAACCGGGCAATTTCGGAAAAAGGCATTTATCCAGCGGTTGACCCGCTTGATTCAACTTCGCGCATGTTAGACCCGCGCATTATCGGTGACGAACATTATGAAACCGCGCGCCGGGTGCAGGAAATTCTGCAACGCTATAAGGCACTGCAGGACATCATTGCTATTCTGGGCATGGATGAATTGTCGGAAGACGATAAAATTGCCGTGGCGCGCGCACGTAAAATCGAACGCTTCATGTCAC
>CAZJUF010000440.1:0-2425 GCA_964549055.1 uncultured Hyphomicrobiales bacterium
CGACGGTATGGAAGGTTCCACCGGAGCCGGCCCGCATCTGGCGACGGAAGAAACCGGTGTGCCGGGAATGGCGGCTATTCGTCAGGCGCGCCGTGCCATTGATGATATCGGTAAAAATGGTGAAATTACGCTTGTTTACGCTGGTGGTATTCGCAATGGCGGCGATGTGGCCAAGGCACTTGCCTTAGGTGCAGATGCCATAGCGATTGGCCACTCGGCGATGATGGCGATGAATTGCAACAAGGAAATTCCTGAAGCTGATTATTACAAGGAAATGGGTGTTGATGCCGGTGAGTGTTATCATTGCCATACCGGTCGCTGTCCGGTTGGTATTGCGACGCAAGACCCGACATTGCGCAAGCGCCTTGACCCGGATGAAGCAGCCGAGCGGGTTTATAACTTCCTGCACACACTCACCATCGAAGCACAGATGATGGCGCGGGCTTGCGGCAAGACCAATATTCATTCGCTCGAACCTGAAGATCTGGCCGCCCTGACCATGGAAGCATCAGCGCTGGCCCAGGTGCCGATGGCGGGAACGGATTTCACGGTGGGTGTCGAAGATTATCACCACATTTAGTTGAGGAATTAGATTATGGCTGGAACAAGTTACAAGGGTGCCGAGATCAAGGATGTCGATCACTTTTTAAAAGGTGGTGGCATTGATTCCGAGCGCGAAAAGATCATCGGGCAACACATCGGCTATCGCTATGATGTTAATCTGGTGCCCGATCATGATCGCTTAACCCCCTTTCTCAAGGGCTACATTGAGTTTATGGGCTGGGACGATCTCAACTGGCTCGAAGATGTGCATATGGGCTATGATGATGGCAAGGCCGCCGTTTTTGACCGTAATATCAATGGCTGGGTGGCTATTCCCGATGATATGGAATTGCCGGACAACCAGCAGGACAGGGATATGATGGCGCGTGAACTGCTGATAAAATTCCAGATGTCACCCAACCATCCAATGATCCAGCTCAATCAGGCCTACAGAAAATTTTGAAGATTTAACAATGCATTTTGTGATCTTCCAGCATATTGCCTGCGAACACCCCGGGGTGTTTCGCAGGTTTTTTGCTGAAGACAATATTGCCACCACCGCCATCGAACTGGATGAAGGCGACAGGATCCCCGACCTTTCCAGCTTTGACGCGCTTATAGTGATGGGCGGCCCGATGGACGTGTGGCAGGAAGACGAGCATCCCTGGCTAACACAAGAAAAAGCCGCCATTCGCCATGCGGTTGTGGATTTGAAAATGCCGTATTTGGGTCTGTGTCTGGGACATCAATTGCTGGCTGAAGCGCTTGGCGGCGAGGTTGGTCCTTCTGCTCAGGCAGAAATTGGTATTTTGGAGGTAAATCTCACGCAAGCAGGTTTAAGTAGCCCGTTTATGAAAGGGCTGAGCCAGACGCAAAAATGCCTGCAATGGCACAGTGCCGAGATAACCAAAACCCCCGACGGCGTTGAAGTGCTGGCATCAAGTCCAGCGTGCAAGGTGCAAGCGATGTCTTATGGAACTCATGCTTTTTCCATGCAATATCATGTGGAACTGGAAGATGACACCGTGCCCAACTGGGGTGCAATTCCCGAATATAAATCGGCGCTGGAAAATGCACTTGGGGCGAACGCCTTGCCAAAGTTCGAAGCAGATGCCAGTGCCAACATGGCAGGGTTCAATGCTGCGGCTGAGGTTCTTTATAAAAATTTTCGGACCGCTTCGGGATTGAGGTAACACCCGTCGCCAGCAGGTCCCGGCTCAAGGCCGGGACGGTGCGGAAAAATCAGCGGGCTTGAAAAGCCTGGGTTGATGCACCCCTCACCATACCGTCCCGGCCTTGAGCCGGGACCGGAGAGTTTTTGCAAAGACAGTTCAATTGCCCCCTGTTTCAACCACCGATTTTTCCCAATCCGGGGTAAAGCCGATAATGGTGGCATCACCGGGCAGGTTGGTATTGAACATGTGGTTGTGCCAGTAGGTTGCCTGCCAGCCGTCTTCTTCCGCCTCAAGCAGACGCGTGGTGCAGACCAGTTTAAAGGTTTGATTGAACTGCTCAAAAACCAGCAGACATTGCCCGGCTTTGAGCAATTGCTCCCCATGGGTTGATTGCGGTGGAAACAGGGCGGTCATTTCATCGCGAAACGAGGGGGCGTGATGATAGTAAGTGGATTGCAAAAACTGCAGGCCTTTTTCCAGCACCTGTTTGGGATCGTGGGATTTTTTCACCTGAAACTTGAAAAATGCTGTACTTTCTTCAGGTTCGCCCTGCACCAGCAATACATTCATGGCGCCGATAAGCTCGACGCCACCGCCGAGCCATACACACGCCTGCATGCCGCGTGACGGTCTGCCACCATCTTCGCGCATGGCCATCTGGCGCAATCGGCACTGCCATCTGAGAAACTCTTCACGTTCTATCATAT
>CAZJUF010000441.1:0-2420 GCA_964549055.1 uncultured Hyphomicrobiales bacterium
ATAATAAGGAGAACGTGATGACGGGCTACGCAATTTTATTTGAAGACAACGTGAACTGTTCTGATCAGCGCGACAAATATATGGGCGACCACCTCAAGTTTCTCGAGGCTAACAGCATAAATATAAAATCTGCCGGACCGTTGATCGATCCTGAAACGAACACTCCCGCCGGGGGCTTGTGGCTGGTGGAGGCAAGCGATGCAAAAGCTGCGCGAGCGCTGGTCGAGGCCGACCCGTTCTGGCCCACGGGCTTGCGCAAATCCGTACGTATTTTGCACTGGCGTCAGGTTTTCCGCGATGGGGCGGGCCAGGTTTAAGGGGCTTGACCACAAACACTAAATGCCTTAGCGCCAATGGTTATGAGTTCTCTACATAATTCTTACGATGTGATTATCATCGGCGGCGCAATCATGGGGTCATCGGCTGCTTGGTTCCTTGCTGCCAACCGGGATTTTAACGGTTCCGTACTCGTGATCGAACGTGATTTGAGTTACTCGACAGCGGCCTCAGCGCTTTCTGTCAGCGGTATCCGCCATCAGTATTCCAATGCTATTAACGTCAATATGTCGCTGTATGGCACTGAATTTATTCGGAATTTCGAAACCAGCCTGGGCAATGACCCCGATGTGCCGCCGGTGAGCTTTGAAGAACGTGGCTATATGTTTTTAGCCAGTGCTGACAAGGCGCATATCCTGCGGGAAAATCAGGCGGTGCAAGCGGGTTGCGGTGCTGCGACGGTTTTGATGACGCCCGACGAAATTACACAAAAATTCCCGTTTTATAATCTCGATGACATTGAGCTGGGCAGCTTTAACGGTTCAGGCGAAGGCTGGTTTGACGGTTATGGCATGATGCAGTCATTCCAGCGTATGGCGCGCAAAGGGGGCGTTGAATATATCGCCAATGAAGTGGTGGGCATTGAACGTAACGGCAATCGGATTATCAGCGTCACTTTAAAATCGGGAGAAGTTATCGGGTGTGGCATCCTGGTCAATGCGGCGGGGACACGCGCGCCGCTTTTGGCCCGGATGGCAGATATTGCCTTGCCCATAGTCCCGCGCAAACGCAGTGTTTTTGTTTTTGATTGCCGTGAAAGCCTGGGCCAGCCGCTGCCTTTGACCATTGATCCTTCCGGGGTTTATTGCCGCTCGGAGGGCGGGTTATATATTACCGGCAAACCGCCGGAAAATGATGATGATGCGGATTTAAATGATTTTGATGTGGACTATGCGCAGTTTGAGCAAGACATCTGGCCGGTTTTGGCCAATCGTATTTCCGCCTTTGAGGCGATTAAAATGATCCGTGGCTGGGTTGGGCATTATGACTATAATCTTTTTGACCAAAATGCCATTATTGGCGCCCATCCCGAGGTCGGGAATTTTATGTTTGCAAACGGGTTTTCAGGCCACGGGTTGCAACAGGCTCCCGCTGTTGGGCGGGGGCTGGTTGAATTGATAGTTTACGGGGAATACAGGGAACTTGATTTGTCAGAACTTTCCTACGAGCGCATTCTTGCCAATGAACCGTTTATCGAAAAAGCAATTATTTAATAAGAAAGAACAATACCATGTTGCTTGAAAATAAAATCACCGTTGTCACCGGGGCAGCTCAAGGTCTGGGCTTAGCGTGCGCCACCAGCTTTGTGCGCGAAGGCGCGAAAGTCATCCTGACGGATGTGCAGGATAATGTGGGCGAAAAAGCCGCCGCTGCCTTGCGCGATGAGGGGGCTGACGCCCGGTATTTGCATTGTGACGTTTCGAAAAAATCAGACATTGAAGCTATGATGCAGTTTGCCGTTGATACTCACGGGCGCGTGGATAGCGTGGTGGCCAATGCCGGTATTGTGCATGTGTGCGACCCGCTGGAACTGACTGAGGAAGATTTTGACCGGGTTATTGCCATTAATCTCAAGGGCGTGTTTTTAACCGGGCAATGTGCCGCCCGGCACATGATTGGCCAGACGCCTGATAAAGATGGCAGCAAAGGCACCATCATCAATATGTCGTCGGTCAATGCCGAGTTGGTCATCCCTGAAATTGCCGCCTATGTCATTGCCAAGGGCGGCGTTAATCAATGGACCAAGGCGCTTGGTATCAGGCTGGCCAGCGAAGGTATTCGCGTCAATGCCATCGGGCCGGGCTCGATTGCAACAGACATGTTCAAATCGATCGCTACCAACCCGGAAAAATATCGCGCCATCATGTCGCGAACACCGATGGGGCGACCGGGGGAGCCGGATGAGGTCGGCAAAATTGCTGTCTTTTTAGCGTCTCACATGTCGAGTTATATCACCGGGCAGACGATTTATCCCGATGGCGGCCGCCTCGGCCTCAATTATACTGTTCCGGTAAAAGAGTAGGATTTTCCATGTCACAATCAATTGAAATACTTTCCAAACTTGTGGGCTTTGACACGGTTTC
>CAZJUF010000442.1:0-2409 GCA_964549055.1 uncultured Hyphomicrobiales bacterium
AACCTCGATGCCTTCCTGGTGGCAATACTTGAGAACTGCTGACACTTCTTCAACTGTCGAGGGTAACACAACAATCATCGGCACCTGACGGTAGGCGGTGAGACCGTCAGATTCAAACGGGCGCATTTCATCCACATCAGAAATTACGCCTTCACCGGGCACGCGTTGTTGCAGCGCGCGAATAATTTCATCACGCCGCTTCAATATCCCGCTATCGGGTTCGGGCATCTTAAGACCAGTCATTCAGGTATCCTGGTTTTCGATTTAAAAAAACTTCAACCTGCCGTGACCATAATACAGATGGCGATATTTGGCCTAATGAAATTATGGGATCAGTTTCCACTGTATGGAAAACTATGGTGGAAATCGCAAGCGTACCCACCACAAACATGCAATTACATCGGGAAAACAAATGCTTCAGGTTAAGAAGTTACTTTTGGTGGCGACCAGCCGGCCTTCCATTTGGCCAATGGCAAAATTTCCGGGGCTATGCCATTGGCATAAAACCAGGAATCAACCACATAGGAACTACCGCTGCCTTTTTCAACGACAACGGCGGTATTGTGGGGCCAGCGGTCGATAAACTGACCGCGCCAGGCGGCTTCACCAATGGTGTGGAACTGTAACAGGTTATCGCGGTCAAGCATCCTTAAATAGGTTGTGGTATTGGCGGTTTCGTCGATGCAATCCTGCTGAAACGCGTTCTCGGCGAACAGTGATGCACCGGCCTTATCTATGTCAGTGCCGGTTGCCGCCCCGACCTTCTTTTCAATAAGCGCTATTGCCCGGGCAATAGCAGCGCGCTCGGCTACCGCACTTTTCGGTGCTGGCCCAAATGCATCTTTCACCTGCTGCCAGCCGACCGGGGACATTTTAACCTGTGACTGGCTGGCACAGCCATAGCCATAACAGATGGTGAAACTGGCCGGTGTCGGCTTTACATCGGAATATTCATCGACAAATTCCTGGCCACGGGCGCAGGCACTGATAAATAGCATGAGTGCGACAACCGGGACCAGACCACCAAAAGAGTGAGCCGTTTTAGCCCGGTCCAGTTGGTCAAAAACGCCTATAACTGCCTTGTTAACTCGCATCACCGAAACCTAGGTATTCATCCTCACCATTTGACGCCGCCACCAAAGAAGAGGCGAAACGTACCGCCGCTTTTGATTTTATTGGTGTAGTCAAAAGGCGTCCCCACCGCAGATGTTCCCGAAACATCAATGGCGGGGCTCCAATCCCATGCGGCCCCTATGCGGACGAAGGGAACTGAACCGGACGCTACATATCCGACATTAAACAGGCCAGGGAGAGGAATATCCAGATCGACACCAACGGTCAGGCCGACATCTGTCTCTGAATTGGAGAATTCCTGAAACCCGGTGCCCTGGTCGGTTCTGAGGCTGATTTTGCGACGTTCCAGCCGGGGACCGGCAAACACGGTCAGGTCGGCAGGGTTATTGGCCAGATTCATGCCAAACACATAACCAATATACGGCAGGACAAAAAAGCTTTTCGAATATGCCGAAAAAGTGTCGATGCCGGGGGTGGGATGCAAATTAAAGCCGGTTTCGTTTTGATCATCGCCGCCGAAGAATGCACGCGCCCACAGGCCCACAACCGGACCCTTCGGTCTGAATATACTTGCAGTATTTGCCATATCTGCCCTGCAATCGGGACACCTGAGACCAACATTTGCAACATTGCCGAGATTGGCTAAAACCAGAAAAAGGGGAACCCGGTAGTCGATGCCGATGGAGGTGATGTTTTTGCTGCTTGATCCGCTGACGCTCGCTACTGTGGTACCGGCATCACTTTGAACAACGTTGCTCTTCGGATTGGCAAGGCTAACCCCCAGATCAATAGTTAGTTTTTTCTTAGGGCTATTTCTGTCACTTTTCCCGGGATTGACCGCTTGAGCCGTTGTATGCGAACCCGCGAAAGCTGTATCGACGGAAACAAAAGACGTTGTGGCAAGACTGATTGCCAATACTGATAATAATACACTGCGAGGCATGGCAGTTCTCCCTAATATTGGCTTAGTCTTGCCCGCAAAAAGCACACAAGTTAAACCAGATTATCAAAGCGGATGGATTATTATTAAACCGATATCGTCCCACCCCCTCAAGTTTGATCGATATCGTTAAATAATGTTTGCACGGTCTGCTTTTTTTTTCAAATGTAAATTTCTTTTTACGCTAAATCCGAAGGTTTCTTCGTTTTTTACACCTTATTTTGGGTAAAACTATGCATTATCTTCCGTTTTCGAACATGTAATCGAGCCTTGTCTGCGCTTCACGCAGCTGCGACGATGGGTCACGAAATGTTAAGTGGCGCCGGGTAAAAGCACATGATATAGATCATTTGCACTCAAGAAACATGAGAGATCATTGATCTGAACGAATTTAA
>CAZJUF010000443.1:0-2408 GCA_964549055.1 uncultured Hyphomicrobiales bacterium
AGTGCCTATGCAACCGCATTGGACAAATGGAGGATAACCGGCGTGCGCCGCCTCATCGTTGATATACTCAGCGAGAGCGGGACCATGGTGACGGCCGCTTTAATTCTCATCTTCTATTTTGCCTTGCCGGCAATTGAAGAAAGCGATGAAGTCTGGAACAAGGGACGCCAGTACAGCATTGTATTTACCGATAAAAACGGCACATTTGTCGGCCGTCGCGGCATCCTTCAAAATGATGCTGTGCCTCTGGATGAAATTCCAAAAAACCTCATAAATGCCGTACTGGCCACCGAGGATACAAGGTTTTTTGATCATTGGGGCATCGATCCCGGCGGTATTATCCGGGCATTTATCGCCAATCTGCGCGCCAATGGAGTTGTGCAAGGTGGCAGCACGATTACCCAGCAATTGGCTAAAAACCTGTTTCTTTCACCAGAGAGATCGCTAAAACGCAAAGTGAATGAAGCGTTCTTTGCCCTGTGGATTGAGGCGCGTTTGAGCAAGCGGGAAATTCTCAAGCTCTACCTCGATCGCGCTTATCTCGGCGGCGGCACCTATGGGGTGGAGGCGGCGTCACAGTTTTATTTTGGCAAATCGGTGAGAGATATCAATCTTTATGAATCAGCTATGCTGGCCGGACTGTTCAAAGCTCCCAGCAACTATGCCCCTCATATCAATCTTAAAGATTCGCGCGCGCGCACCAATCTGGTCCTTGATCGTATGATTAGTGCTGGCCTGGCAACCGAAGGTGCGGTTTATGCAGCACGTAAACAGCCTGCCAATATTGTGACGGTGGCAAGTGCCGGTGCGCCCAGTTA
Source organism: uncultured Hyphomicrobiales bacterium (assembly GCA_964549055.1). Classification (GTDB taxonomy): domain Bacteria; phylum Pseudomonadota; class Alphaproteobacteria; order Rhizobiales; family JAJFHR01; genus JAJFHR01. The sequence goes on from CAZJUF010000443.1 coordinate 819, forward strand.
TTATCTGGATTGGGCTTTTGAGCAGACCCAGCAAGTGCTTAGAGAACAAAAACTTGAAAACGAGTATGTGATAACGGTGAAAACCGCGCTTGATCTCGACATGCAGAAAAAGGCTCAGGATACAATCAGTGCCATGGTTGATCTCAATGGGCGGGTGCGCAAATTTGATCAGGCAGCGTTAGTCTCAATGTCGGTAGATGGCGCTGTGCGTGCAATTGTCGGGGGTGCGGATTATGAAACCAATCAGTTTAACCGGGCAACAAATGCCAAACGCCAACCCGGATCAGCTTTTAAGCCAATCGTTTATTTAGCCGCCTTGAGATCAGGGTACCAGCCGTCTTCAACTCTGGTGGACAGGCCCATCAACATCCGGGGCTGGCAGCCGAAAAACTACGGCAGATCCTATAGTGGTCGCGTTACCCTGCAAAATGCACTGCGGCGTTCGATCAACACGATACCAGTGCAGATCGCCCAGCTTATCGGACGTAAAAAGATCATCGAGACCGCGCGGATGCTGGGCTTGAAAAGTAAACTGATATCGACGCCATCGATGCCGTTGGGCACCTCCGAGGTTACTGTTATGGATTTGACCGGGGTTTTTGCAACTCTTGCCAACGGCGGTCGTGAAGCGACACCTTATGCGGTTCTGGAAATTTCCCGGCCTGACGGTAAATTACTTTACAGCCGTGACCAGCAAAACATCGTCCCGGCGCAGATGGTGGAAGCCGACAAAGTGGCCGAGCTGAATTACATGCTCAATCAGGTGGTGGAAGCAGGAACAGGCCGACGGGCGCGATTGAATTTTGCAGATGTTGCCGGCAAAACCGGCACAACCCAGGAATATAGAGACGCGTGGTTTTTAGGCTACACATCACGATTGGTCACCGGTGTGTGGTTTGGCAATGATGATTACAGTTCCATGAAGCGGGTAACCGGTGGCAGCCTGCCGGCGCAGACCTGGCGTGAATTCATGATACAAACACAATCCGACCAGCCTCCAGGATTTATTCCCGGTGTAATTGGTAAAATGCGCTCAGCCAGCCTGAAGCCAAATGGCCCGCCGCCAGCGTTTATCACACCTGCATCGTTGACGGTTGCAGCTCCTGCGGTTGAACCGGGCACCAGAGTTTACATGAGCATGGCTCAGTTGTTCCGGCGCATAGAAGCAGCCATTGAGGAAGAAAACCCGACATCTGTGGCACCGGTGCGAAAGACCATCAAAACCGCCCAGCGGCGATGGTCTACAAGACAACCGACTTTCAGGTTTTCAACCAAGACCTTTATGCTCAATTAACCTATCGTGGCCTAGATGTGAGTTCTGTTTGCAAATTGGATAACCGCATTGCTTAACTGGATCTATTTTCTTATCTCACTGACGATTGGTCTTGGAGCCGGTATATATTCGGCGCAATTTGGTGTCCGCCAGGGAGCGGCTGCACCGGCGGTTGTTATTGGGCCGTGGCAGTCGATCACAGAAATTGATACCAACGAACTCAACCCATATGCTTTGGCGCACAAGTCGAACTATGGCAACCTGAAGCTGGGCAATTTCGAGGCGCTTTATTTCATCGCCAAAAATGATGATAAAAA
>CAZJUF010000444.1:0-2403 GCA_964549055.1 uncultured Hyphomicrobiales bacterium
ACACCCTGGTGTGGGCCATCGTCAACCAGCAACTCTCCGTCAAGGCTGCGCGCAGTATTGAAGGGCGTTTGCTCAAACATTTTGACAGTGACGTGTTTCATCCTGAACATTTTTACCGCGTGCGTGAAACCACCTTGCGGCGTTGTGGTTTGAGCGGGGCGAAGATTCGTTACATCCGCGAAATCGCACGCCGGGTTCGCCAGGAAGAACTGGACCTGCATTGTCTCGATGTGCTGGATGATGAACACGTGGCGGAAATACTGATGGATCTTCCCGGGATTGGTCAGTGGACGGCGGAGATGTTGTTGATGTTTTCACTGGGCCGGACGGATGTGTTGCCGGTGGGGGATCTGGCGTTGCGGAAGTCCATGCGGGTGCATTGGGGGCTGGATGAGGATGTGGCGCATGATGAGTACATTGCGCTGGCGGAAGCCTGGCGGCCTTATCGGACGGTGGCGAGTTGGTATATTTGGGCGGCGGTGGATTAGCCGACCAGTCCGGGTAGCCGGGCAAGGAGCCGGCAACATTGGCAGGGGAAAAGCTCGACTAAGTGCAAGTTTAAGAGATTGAAAAAAAACAGGATTATCTCTAATTTCAATATAAGCTCATCGAACTGATCTTATTTGTGCTACATTTAGATCATTACGCTGACTCTAAATACCAAAAATGCGCCAAGTATCTGATACAGAAATAGAAGTCCGCCTGCGCCTGGATAATCCCTGGTGGCAGGCCGGGGAGGGAATTGACGCGGACTACCAGGCGTATCCACGCCGCGCCTACCTGCCGGACTTTTCGCGTCTTGTAAAGGAGATGGGCGTAAATCGGGCGGTGGTACTGCTTGGCCCGCGGCGTGTAGGCAAGACGATCATGGTGTATCACGTCATCCAGTGGTTGATGGACGAAGCCGGTATTAGCGGCCGTGATATTCTCTACCTTTCATTGGAAACGCCTATCTACTCCGGGCTTGCGCTGGAGGTGCTTCTGCGTCGCTTCCAGGGTATGTTCGATCGGCCCGCCCAAACCCCCCTCTATGTGTTTTTTGATGAGATCCAGTACCTGAAGGATTGGGAGATTCACCTTAAATCGCTGGTCGATACGTTTCGTGACATTCAGTTTGTCGCGACCGGTTCGGCTGCCGCAGCGCTCAAGGCAAAGAGCGTCGAGTCCGGCGCCGGGCGTTTTACCGAGTTTCAGTTGCCACCGCTCACCTTTGCAGAATATCTGCGTTTTGTGGAGCGTGAGGATGACTTGATTGTCGAACGTGGTGAGGCAGGTGACCCGGGACGTTTTTCCACCCATGACATCCTGGGACTGAACGAGGAATTCATTCGCTATCTGAATTTTGGCGGGTTCCCCGAAGCGGTATTCTCCGAGCGCATACAGGCCAATCCGCGCCGCTATATCAAGAGCGATATCATCGATAAGGTATTGATGCGGGATTTACCGATTCTCTACGGCATTACCGATATTCAGGAACTCAACAGTTTATTCAATACACTGGCCTACAATACCGGTCTGGAGGTCAGCCTTGCCGGGCTGGCGCAGACGTCGCACGTGGCGAAAAACACCCTGGTTCGATACGTGGAGTACCTTGAAGCCGCTTTCCTGATAAAACGCGTGCGCCGGATTGACGCTGACGCCCGCCATTTCAAGCGCATGACCACTTTCAAACTCTATTTGACGAACCCCACCATGCGCGCCGCACTGTTCGGCCCGGTGGCGGAAAACGATGATGCGATGGGCCAGCTTGCCGAAACGGCAGTATTCAGCCAGTGGCTGCATAACACGGCTTACATCCAGTCATTGCACTATGCCCGCTGGGCCAGGGGTGAGGTGGACCTGGTGAGCCTCGAGCCGGGGACGCAACGGCCCCGTTTTGCCATTGAGGTTAAATGGTCAGACCGCGTGATGGATGACCCGAAAGCCTTGCGCCAGCTGGCGGCATTTGCCAAACGCCACAAACTGAGCCGCGCGCCACTGGCGACGACTCGCGCATACACGGGTCGCATTGAAGTGGATAATGTTGAAATAGAATTGACACCCACTGCGTTGCATTGCTACACCGTGGCGCGTAATACACTGGAACGCCAGCGTGCAGAGTAATAAAGGCCCAGGATAACTCTGGCGGAAGATCTGGATGAGGGAAAGGCGGCAAATCGCTTTGCCGGCGTATTCCTGGTGCCGGCTTCGGAAGTCTATAAAGAACTGGGCAATAAAAGAAACCGACTGGAGCCAGTCGAGCTTTGTGTGCTGAAAACTGCCTATGGTTTAAGTATGCAGGGTTGGCAAAAGCAGAAGGATCAGAAACGCGTGGAGTACGGGCGTTATCTGCTCAGAGCCTTATCTGGCAGGGCGAATTCGTCATTATTTACGAGAAAGTATATTTAATTTCAATAAATCGTC
>CAZJUF010000445.1:0-2397 GCA_964549055.1 uncultured Hyphomicrobiales bacterium
TTGTAAGGGTTTGAAGACCCCAATGATTTGGTCACAACATCCTGTACGCCCAATGCCTCAAACACCGCACGCATAGGGCCGCCGGCGATGATACCCGTACCGGCCTGTGCCGAACGAATCACCACTTTACCGGCGCCGTGACGGCCTTCGATATCATGATGCAGGGTGCGGCCTTCCCGAAGCGGGATGCGAACCATGCTTTTCTTCGCTTCTTCTGTCGCCTTGCGGATGGCTTCGGGGACTTCGCGGGCCTTGCCCTTGCCGAAGCCTACTTTACCCTTGCCATCACCCACAACCACCAGAGCCGCAAAACCAAAACGGCGACCCCCTTTGACCACTTTGGCCACGCGGTTGATGTGAACCAGTTTTTCAATCAGTTCACTTTCCTGAGAGCGGTTTTCTTTTTCAAAACGCGCCATATTGTCTTCCCTTCTTATAACCTTCTCGGCATAAATCTCTTAGAAATTCAGACCCGCTTCACGTGCGGCATCGGCCAGTGCTTTAACCCGGCCATGGAACAGAAATCCACCCCGGTCAAAAACGACTGTATCAATACCGACGCTCTTGGCGCGGCCTGCAATTAATTTTCCAACTTCTGCGGCGGCCTGGGCATTGCTGCCAATTTTCAGACTTTTCCGCAAATCCGCATCCAATGAGGATGCCGCAGCAACGGTCACACCCTGTGCATCATCAATAACCTGGGCATAGATATGCTGGTTCGTGCGATGTACAGAAAGGCGAAGCCGTCCTGCTGCCACTTTACGGATGTTTGTCCGAACCCTCTGGCGGCGGCGATTAAATAGTTTTTGTCCACTAAGCATAACGAGCACCGATTATTTCTTCTTACCTTTTTTACGGAAGATAGATTCATCTGCGTATTTAACGCCCTTGCCTTTATAAGGCTCAGGTTTACGCCATTCACGAATTTCTGCAGCAACCTGACCGACTTTCTGTTTGTCGATGCCAGATATGATGATGGTTGTCTGATCCGGGCATTTCACATCAATGCCTTCGGGAATGTCATACATTACATCATGGCTGAACCCAAGCTGAAGCTTGACCTGTTTGCCCTGAACGCTGGCGCGATACCCCACACCAACCAACTGTAATGTCTTGGAATAGCCATTTGACACCCCTTCGATCAGGTTGGCGGCCAATGTACGTTGCATACCCCACATGGAGCGCGCACGTTTTGTCTCACCAACAGGACCGATAGAGATTTTGCCATCCGCCAGCGTCACGTCAACATCAGTGACGAACGTCATGGACAGCGACCCCTTTGGTCCCTTGACGGTAAGATCCTTACCATTCAGATTTGCTTCAATACCCTGTGGCACAGCAATCGGTTTTTTACCAATTCTAGACATAGATAATATCCTTAGAATACTGTGCAGATGATCTCGCCACCAACATTCTGAGCGCGAGCTTCAGAATCGGAGAGAACACCTTTGGGGGTTGATACAATAGAAATACCAAGGCCATTACGGATCCGGGGCAGGTCCGCCACGGAAGAATAAACCCGAAGGCCGGGCTTGGATATACGCTTTATTTCGCGGATAACCGGGCTGCCTTCATGATATTTCAGCTCAATATTAATCTGTGGCTTGCCGCTATTTTCATCACGGTTATAGCCACGGATAAAGCCTTCACGTTCCAGAACATCAAGTACACGTTGACGCATGTTGGACGCGGGCGAACTAACAGTCTCTTTATTGACACGTTGGCCGTTACGGATGCGTGTCAGCATATCTGCTAGAGGATCACTCATTGACATTTGTCTGTCCTCCTTACCAGCTCGATTTCACAACGCCGGGAAGATAGCCGGAAGAGGCCAAATCACGGAGTGAGATACGAGACATTTTAAATTTACGATAATAACTGCGCGGACGACCGGTAACCTGACAACGGTTACGCAGGCGGGTCGGCGCACTGTTCCGGGGCAGTTTAGCCAGATTAAGCCGGGCCATAAACTGTTCTTCCGGTGAAAGATCCGGGTCCACGGCTGCTTTTTTCAAAGCCGCACGCTTTTCGGCATATTTTGCCACCAGACGTTCGCGTTTCATATTCTTTTCAATAGCGCTTACTTTAGCCATATCAAATTTCCCTGCCTATTCTTTTTTCTGGAACGGCATCTGAAAACCGGTCAGAAGTGATCTTGCTTCATCGTCGGTTCTCGCTGATGTACAAATGATGATGTCCATTCCCCGGGTATCGTCTACGTCATCATAGGCGATTTCAGGGAAGACCAACTGTTCTTTCAGGCCCAGAGCATAATTGCCCCGACCGTCAAAACTGGTTGGCTTGACACCGCGAAAGTCACGGACGCGCGGCAAAGCAACCTGAATCAGACGATCCAGAAACTCATACATTTGATTACCGCGCAGGGTAACCTTGCAG
>CAZJUF010000446.1:0-2393 GCA_964549055.1 uncultured Hyphomicrobiales bacterium
GGTCAATAATAAAGCCTGCAAACTGTTCCGCGATTGCCGGTGCGCGCAAGAAACCGGCCCCGGCGTGGCTGAGGGAATAATAGAGGCCGGGTATGGTTTTGCTGGCACCAAGTCTCAAGGTGCCATCGCCGATGAGGGTGCGGATGCCTGATGTGACTTCTGTGATCGTCAGGTTGGCGGCGGCTGGCAGCAGGTCGATTGCCGATTGTTTCAGGCGATTTTGAGTTTCTTCCGGGACGTGGGTCGAGGTTTCACCATCTTCGTGGGTGGAGCCTACCAACAAGCGGCCGTCACTGCGCGGGGTTAGGACGTGGCCGTTGGGGTGGCGCAGGAGATGGGCGGTAAGGGGGTGTTGGCTGTCCATGCCGAGACTTATAATTGCGCCTTTTACCGGGCGGCATTTTGGCAGCTCCGGCGCAAGGCCTTCGATATCATTGGTGCCGATGGCGGAGCTGAGCACAATGCGCGTGGCCTTGATTGCGCGGGTTGGGGTTTTCGTGCCGGTGACCTGTCCGTGCTCATGTTGAATTTCTGTTACTTTTTCTCCTTCGATTATGGTGCCGCCAGCGTTGGTAATGGCAACGGCGAGGGCCTGGCACAGCAAGCGTCCATCGAGCCAATGCACATCTGGCAGATAGGCTGCGGAGATTATATCTGGCGACAGGTTTGGTTCCCGGTTGCGTAATTCTTTACCTTCAAGCCATTGAATATTCCAGCCTTGGGCTTGTCTTGCCCCGGCATCATTTTTTACCATGTCAACGCTGTCGGCAAAGGCCGGGCGCAGTTGGCCGTTGCTGCGGTAATCAATTGATTTACCTGACGCCTGTTCAATCTCTGCCACAAACCCCGGCCAGGCTTTTATCGCCGCCCATTCCAAGTTGCGCATGGCCCCGGTTCCAAGGCGCGGCTCAAGATAGGCCGAGGCTACCCCGCTGGCACCGCTGCCGACGTGATATTGTTCGATCACGGTGATTTTTTCACCTTTTTTGCTCAAATGCCAGCCAAGTGCCAGTCCGGCAATGCCGCCGCCCACGATTATTATCAAACCACTTCGTCCTCATGTGCCATCAATTCAATTGAAAACATCATAGCCGACGTAATAGGATATCGCCATGGATCGATTTTATGCTGAATTGGCACCCTTTGACAGGTTTACAGATTTTGCCGATGTCAGCGCTTATGCGCGCCTTCCCGATGACTGGCTGGTGTTGTGTGCTGACGTGCGCGGCTCGACGCGCGCCATCGAAGAGGGGCGCTACAAGGACGTCAATCTGATCGGGGCTGCGTGCATCACGGCGGTTTTGAATGTGTCCGGTGATGTTGAGGTACCCTTTGTCTTTGGTGGCGATGGGGCGGTGATTGTTGTGCCGCCGGTTTTGCGGGCAGCGGCGCAAGTCGAGTTGGTGGCTTTGCAGGAAATGGCGCGGGCGAAGTTTGATCTGGATTTGCGCGTAGGCGTCGTTCCCGTTGACGATCTGCGCCAGCGCAAAAAGGATGTGGCGGTGCGCAAATACCGGCTCAGTGAAGGTAATTTTCTCGCCATGTTTTCCGGTGGTGGCATTGAACTGGCGGAAAAACTTCTGAAATCCGAAGCGGGAGATAACCCTTATATTCTAAAGCCCGACATGGGCGCCGGACCCCCGAGCCTTGATGGTCTGACCTGCCGCTGGGAGCCTTTAAAGCCTCAGGGCGGTATCATGTTGACAATGATGGTCAAGGCAAATAGCAACAGTGCCGCGCAGGAAAAGCAAACCATGGGCGAGGTGCTTGAAGCATTTTCGGACATTCTGGGCAGCGGAACCAGCCCGGCCAGCCCGGCCAGACCAGATACCATGAAATTCAGGTGGCCACCGCGCAATGCCTGGAAGGAAGCGCTTGTTTCCTCCGGCAGCCGCTTTCCTGTTGGTGCTTATATAGGTGTTTTACTGACTTCCCTGGTGCAGGTCTGGTGCCATGCCTTGGGTAAAAAAGTCGCAGATTATGACGGCGCCACATATGTTGATGAATTGCGCGCCAACACAGATTATCGAAAATACGATGATATGCTGCGCATGGTGCTTGATGTGACGGAAGTTCAGGCCGATGGGATTGATGCGTATCTGAGCCAAAGGTTTGATGCCGGTGAGGTGGTGTACGGCACCCATCGGGCCAAAAGCGCCTTGATGACTTGCGTGGTGTTCAGTTTGCAACAGGGCGAACACGTACATTTTGTCGATGGTGCGGAAGGTGGGTTTGCCATGGCGGCCGTTGATTTGAAACGCCGACTGTCACAGGACAAAAATAACCTGGGTTAGTTGTTGGAACAGGCAGTGGTCAATTTGTTTAACCACTGCCTTTTCCATATTGTTTTATCCTGTTGAATTAAGGATGATTAGAATTTGATTCTCATGCCT
>CAZJUF010000447.1:0-2392 GCA_964549055.1 uncultured Hyphomicrobiales bacterium
GGAAAAATCATTGTTCGCATTCCCGGCGTCGGCACTGAGGAGTTTATTGACCGCAGCGTTGAAGCTTTCAATGCCAAACAGGCCGAACTGGCCGGGGTTTCCGCTAAAATCATCCATTCCGATCCAGTCAGCGGTATTATGATCTCGCGCTGTATTGACAGAATTACCACCATGACCCCGGCCCTGTTCAAGGCCACTGAAGGCAGCCCGGCCAGAGCCGGGGCAGCTTTTCGAAGACTGCACAATTCAGGCGGAAAATTCGAATTCAGGTTCGAACTCTTCAACATGATCGATGAATATCTGGATATCCTTGATACCAAAGACATAAACATGCCCGAGGGCTATCACGACGTGGTCGATGCGGCATACCCCATCAAGGCCGCGCTGGAAAAAAATCCCGGCCGACTTTGCCCCTGTCATTGCGACCCTTTATGCGAGAACTTTCTCGATGATGGTGTTAAAATGTGGATTGTCGATTGGGAATATTCCGGCCAGAACGATCCGCTTTGGGATTTGGGGGATCTGTCTGTCGAGGGCGGATTTGATGAGACCCAAGATATGGAAATGCTGCGCGCCTATTGTAATGGCGAACCCGATCGCGACACCATTGCGCGCATGATTATCTATAAGGCCATGTGCGATTTACTGTGGACCTTGTGGGGTTTGATCCAGTATGCCAATGAAAACCCGGCAGAGGATTTCTGGACCTATTCGATTGAACGCTTTGAACGCTGCAAGATTTTGATGAACACACCGGAATTTTCCCACCATGTGGAAACCATCGCCAATGGCTAGCCTCACAGTCACCAATCCATGTATCGACCATTGAACAATGATCTGTTTGCTGATATTTCTTGTCAATGCCCTGGGAAAAGAAATTCGATGAAAATAAAGTCCTGAATGAAGCCATGAAAGCCTTTTGGCAAAACGGCTTTGACGGCACTTCGATGAAACAGCTGATTGGCTGTATGGGGCTCAACCCGGGCAGCATCTACGCAGCATTCGGCGACAAAAAAGCACTATTTGGCCGCACCATGGATTGTTACACCGACATGGTCCGGCAAAAACACCGCCAGATGAAGCAGGATAATTCACCGCGCAGCCTGATCATGACCCTGATTGACGAAATGGTTACCACCATTAAGGGCGGTTCTGCCCATAATGGCTGCTTCATGGTCAACACCGCCCTCGACATAGCCCCCCAGGACGAAGAGATACGGCACTTTATTTCCCAGTGGTTTGAGGAACTGGAAGAATTTTTCGAAACGACGTTAAAAGCCGCCCAAAAAGCTGGAGAGGTGCGCCCGGATCTCGATACCGGCAAAGCTGCGCGCCATATTATCGCATTGATCAGCGGCGTTCAGGTGCTGGCACGCGTCAATCCCCAACATCAAGCCGTCGACGACATCAAGGAACAGGTCGAAAAAATCCTGAGATAACACCAAAGGTGGTGGTGTTTCGACCATAGCTTACCCCGTCGTACCGGCGAAAACCGGTAACCAGCACCCCAGGATCATACCGTGCTGCCTGGATACCGGCTTTCGCCGGTATGACGGGGTTCTGGATCAAACGTCACCGGCCACTGGTAAAAGGTAATTGAGCAGCAGTCTACCGATCAAATGCCGCTTTCAAGGCAGCCTCTGCTCCAGCGGCAACAAAGCCCACATCCGCACCAGCGGTGATAATCTGATAGCCCTTTTCAGCGACCATGCGCGCATATTCCGCATCATTGGCGAAGCACCAGGCATAGACGTTATGTTCTTTTGCCTTGGCCAGAATAAGATCAAGGGCATTGAGCACTTCGGGGGCGTTAATATCGAGCTTTTCGCCCTTTGTCAGTGACAGGCACAGATCGTTGGGACCAACGAGGACACAGTCAATCCCGTCCACACTCATAATATCATCGATATTATCAAGCGCTGTCTGTGTCTCTATCTGAGCACAACAAAAGGTCCAGTCGTTGGCTTGAGTGGTATAATCACCATCTGTTATCAATGCCGCCCTCACCGGCCCCCAACTGCGCGCACCAACCGGGGGATATTTGCACGCACTGGCGAAATCAGCTGCATCTTTTTTGGTGTTGATCATCGGCGCGATGACCCCTTGCACGCCGGCATCAAGGGCGCGGTGAATATATCCCGGTTCATTGTGAGGAATACGGACAAGTGCAGGAGTTTTTGCAGCATCGGCGGCTGTTATCATCGCCACCATGTGGCTGAAACCACCGTGCCCGTGCTGCAGATCAATTGTCACCGTGTCCCACCCGGCATGCGCTGCAATCTCCAGCCCTAAGCCTGAGCCCAGCATGATCCACACGTTGGAGAGCGTTTTACCGGCATCCAAAGCGCTGCGAATGGGATCTTCAATCATGGCAAACCCTTAAACGATGGCT
>CAZJUF010000448.1:0-2388 GCA_964549055.1 uncultured Hyphomicrobiales bacterium
GGATGACAGGCGGATGGAATAACCACCGAAGCCGGACCAACCAGGTTTGTGGCAATCGATTCACGATTGATGGCATAAGCAACGGCCATGCGCACACGCTTGTCCATGAAGACCTTGGTATTGGAACTGCCATCCACATCAAAGGCCAGGTAGGAAATTCGCATGGTTTTGGCATTTTCCACCGTCACCGTTCCCTGGGCAGCCAGACGTTCTGCCTGATCTTTGGGCACATCCCAGATCCAGTCAACACCACCGGTAAGCAGTTCAGCTATCTGCGTATTCATTTCCTTGATTGTGCGGAATTTGATGTTGCCGATCTGTGGTTTTCCCTTCGGGCTGCCATCAAAATAATTGGTGTTCTTCTTCATCATGATGAATTCGCCGGGCTTGACATCGCTAATGATGTAAGGACCCGTACCTACGGGCTTGACGGCACCGTAATCTTTCTTGCCATCAGCACGAACGGGAGCGTTGTCATAGTGACCATTTGGCATGATGAAAACAACATTTGATAGAAAAGCGAGCGCGGCCGGGAACGGTTTGTTGAGATTAATCCGTACACTGTAGGGCCCGGTCTTTTCTGCACTCTTCATCCATGAAACGTTTTTATAGGAGAGAATGCCGTTGTCTTTATTGGAGGTGAAATTGACCGTATAAACAACATCATCAGCATCAAAATCCGAGCCATCACTGAACTTGACGCCTTTGCGCAATTCCAGATCAATCGTGACATTGTCTACCCATTTCCAGGAAGTTGCGAGCAGCGGTTTGAATTCGCCCGTATTAACATCGCGATATAACAGACCATCCCAGGCCATGTGGCCCATGACGACAAGCTCACGAGTGTTATTGTAATATGGATCAGCAATCGCTGCCTCGCGGGTGGTTGTCCATACCAATGTATCATCAGCCTTGCCAGCAAAAGCATCTCCAGCATTCCAGGAAATTGCTGCTGCAATAATGACTGCGAGTTTTAAACTATTACGTAACATCGAACCTATAACCCTCCCTTAATTATTGATTTTAATGACTTATTTTTATCTATCAATCCTTCATGTTCCCGTTGGGGTCTATGCCCGTTGGTATCTATGAGTGTATGGCGTTTTTTGTAAAAAACAAGAAAATTCAAGATTGACATTTCCAAACCAACTATTACATTGTAATATTTATTGTCACATTATAATATCTTAACGTAGCTATTATAATTGTCAACCCGAAGGCATCAATGTAGAGATGAGAAATTCTTTAACTTTCTCCAGCCGCTCTCGTGGCTCTGATACCCTTTTCGTTAATTCGATCGAAAAAGGTTTTTGCATCCTTGATGCCTTCCGTCAGGGGCAGAAACAACATGGTCTGAGGGACCTGAGTCTGAAGGATATTTCAGAGCTTACCGGCCTCGACAAAAGTGCGGTGCAGCGTTTCACCAATACATTTGTTATTTTAGGTTATCTGGAAAAAGACCCTCATTCGCGACGCTACTCACCTGCCAATCGCCTGGTGGATTTTTACTACACGTATCTGATTTCCAACCGAATTGCCGAAATTGCCATGCCCCGGTTGATTGAGGCCAGCAAGGTCTATGACACAACCGTTAATCTGTGTGAGTTATCCGGCAATGATCTGTCATACATCATTCGCATCCCACAAGAAAAAGCAGCCTATCGCGCCACTCTGCCCGGTCGCCGGATCCCGGCGTTCTATACCGCAGGTGGCATGGCAATTCTCTCCGGCCTGCCCCCTGAGGAGGCGGAAAAAATTCTTGATTCTTCGGACTTTAAGCCAGCGACAAAATGGACCATGACGGATCGTGCAGAAATAAATGCGCGGCTCGAGCAGGCGCGCATAAACGGCTATGATATCGGCGTGCAACAAAGCCTGCCGCAGGAAATCAGTACAGCTGCCCCGGTTTTTGACAATGACGGAAAAACCATCGCTGCCATTCAAATACCTGTTTATATGCCAAGTTGGACCTATGAGCAGGTGGTTGAAAAAATCGTACCCCTGGCCATTGAAACCGCACGAATGGTTTCAGGTTCACTTCACGGCGAAGCATGAACTTCAATTTATAGAGAAAATAAACGTCCAAATTTTGGCGGACTGTCTTTCACCCCGGCTAGAGCCTGTCATGCTTATATTGAACAATGCGAGATCGATTGACACCGGCAGCAAATCTGAAACGTTAATTTTCAAGCGCTTGGCATTTTCTCCGGCACGGATGATCCCATCATCGGCTCAGGCTCCGAAGGTCTTTCATAAGCAGGAACAAATGATAAGGGTCGTTGGGCTTGGCTCGAAATCAAAGCTCTTGTAGCAGCCCGCCACAGCTTTGTATCGGTGTTGCAGGCCCATGGTGTTGAGGTGGATCTGGTCGCCAAGCTTGCAGGTCAT
>CAZJUF010000449.1:0-2388 GCA_964549055.1 uncultured Hyphomicrobiales bacterium
CGCGCATGGCGGCAATTGCGATGAACGGCACCATGCAGCCCCCACGCTGTCGCCTCAGGAGCATCTGGCCGATCCATGGTTTCAGGATCATTGGCATCCAGCAACAACAGGTCACTGGCCTTGATCAATGAGAAATGCTTGAGGTAGGGATTGATTAAAAAGCGGCTGCCGTCGTCATCGACACTGAGCGAAAAGTGGTTGGCCACTGCCTCATGCCAGTTATTGCGCACAGCCCAGCGAAAGGCGCAGGCAAGATCGACGCGTTCTTCATAAAAATCCAGATTACTGCCTTGAGATTGAGAAAGCTGAGATACCGACATTTTTACCATCTCCCGTTTTTAACACCTGTTTACAAGATGGCTTTTTGGCTTCACAGTCAAGATGACACTGTCGAAAATGCAGAGAAATTGACTAATGACAACGTCAGATAACCCCGTAACGGACACACAGGTTGAGAGCTATCAACGCGATGGCGCTGTGCTGATCCCCGGTTTGTTTGCCGACTGGGTTGATGTTTTGACAGCCGGTATTGAACGCAACATGGATGAGCCTGGCCCGTATGCCGCTGAAAATCTCAAACCCGGCGACAGTGGCCGGTTTTTTGACGATTATTGCAATTGGCAACGCATACCGGAATTTGTTGAATTTATAAAAAACTCACCCGCTGCCAGTACAGCTGCACACCTCATGGGATCCGACCGGGTGCAGATGTTTCACGATCATGTTCTGGTCAAGGAGCCGGGCACATCCAAACCAACACCCTGGCACCAGGATTCGCCATACTATTTTGTCGATGGCAACCAGACTTTGAGTTTCTGGGTGCCGGTGGACCCGGTAAAAGAAGCCTCTTTGCGGCTGGTGGCGGGATCGCACAAATGGGAAAAACCGGTATTGCCGACACGGTGGTTGTCGGAAGATGAATTTTACCCCTCAAGCGATGATTATCTGGCTGTGCCTGACCCGGATAAGGAGCCGGACAAATATCAGATACTTGAGTGGCCGATGGAACCGGGTGACGCTATAGCCTTTCATTATAAAACCCTGCACGGGGCGCGGGGCAATAAATCCAGCAGGCGCAGACGGGCCTTTTCGTTGCGTCTGGTTGGGGATGATGCGAGATACGTAACCCGGCCCGGTCCGACCTCGCCACCGTTTCCCGGACACAATATGCAGGCTGGTCAGATATTGCGCGAAGACTGGTTTCCGGTATTAATTCCGGCCCAATCGCCTGCCTGTCTCGGGGTCAAAAAGCAATAGTTTTGACAGATCAACAGCGATGCGCAGGAGGCTTTGGCTTTTGATATTCACATTGCCCGGCAACTTCACCACAATGTCTTCAGCGCATCCTGCGATTTTACCGTGTGCCAATGTATCGGCGCCAAGTTTTTCCACAACATCCACATTCAGGTTCATTTCTCTAAAACCGGAATCGGGAAGTTTGAAATTTTCGGGACGAACACCGAGAATTGCCGGGCCTGTATGGAGAAGATGATCGGGACAGGGAATTGTCGTATCACCGATGTGAATGGTTTCGTCTTTCATCTCAACGGCAATAAAGTTCATCGATGGTGAGCCGATAAAGCCGCCAACAAACTGACTGGCGGGATTATCGTAAAGCTCCATCGGCGTGCCGATCTGTTCGGCAATGCCGTCATTGAGCACAATCAGGCGGTCGGCCATGGTCATGGCTTCAATCTGGTCATGAGTGACGTACAGCGAGGTAACGCCGAGACGACGTTGCAGCTTTTTGATCTCGAGGCGCATTTGCACCCGCAACTTGGCGTCGAGATTGGACAAAGGCTCATCAAACAAAAACACCGAAGGCTCGCGCACAATCGCCCGGCCCATGGCTACGCGCTGGCGCTGACCACCTGACAATTGTCGCGGTTTACGCTTGAGAAATTCTTCCAGTTGCAGGGTTTTGGCAACTTCTTCGACGCGGGCCCTGATTTCGGCTTTGGCAATCTTTTGCAGCTTCAAGCCATAGGCCATGTTGTCAAACACGCTCATATGGGGATAGAGCGCATAGTTCTGAAACACCATGGCAATGTTGCGGTCCTTGGGCTCAACTTCGTTGACAATGCGGTCGTCGATTGAAATTTCACCGCTTGTTATAGCCTCAAGGCCCGCCACCATGCGCAACAGGGTAGACTTGCCGCAGCCCGATGGCCCGACAATCACCACAAACTCGCCATCGGCAATGTCGATATCAATGCCATGCAGCACTTCAACCTTGCCGTAGCTCTTTTTGATATTGTGGATTGAAACGTTACCCATGGTTATTTCCCCGTTCCCGACATATTTACTTTTCCGTATCCGTCACTTTTACTTTTCCGTATCCGACACTTTTATTTTTCCGTATCCGACACTTTTATTTTTCCGTATCCG
>CAZJUF010000450.1:0-2351 GCA_964549055.1 uncultured Hyphomicrobiales bacterium
GGCAATTGAGCGTGAAAAGGCAAATTCAAAATGACGAAAATTCAAACCGGGCAAGATTTTGGGTGCGGGCATTTTCTGGCCGAAGAGAAGCCTGATGAAACAGCAGTTGCGTTACTGGAGTTTTTTAAACCACATGGTTGAGAAAATCGACAGACAGGCCGAATTTTCCGGCACCAAACAAGTGCCTGAACATCTGGCTATTGATGTCAAATCCCTCAATCAATATCTCGCAGCCCATGTGCCGGGATTTTCGGAAATCCTTGAATTCACGCAATTCAAGGGCGGGCAATCCAACCCTACCTATCTTGTGACCACCGCTTCCGGGCGCTATGTTTTGCGGCGAAAACCACCGGGAACCCTGTTGCCTTCGGCGCATGCGATTGATCGTGAGTTTCGCGTTATCTCGGCGCTACATCAGCAAGGTTTTCCCGTTCCCCAGCCCTATATTCTTTGTGAAGATGAGACAATTGCCGGAACTGCATTTTACCTGATGGCGTTCAACGATGGCCCGGTGATGTGGGAGCCGCACCTGCCTGAGGCTACAGTTGATCAGCGCCGGGCGATTTACAAGGCGATGAACACCACCATCGCCCAATTGCACATGATTGACATTAACAAGGCCGGTTTGAGCGATTTTGGCAGGCCGAGCCAGTATGTGGCGCGGCAGATCAAGCGCTGGTCAGGACAGTACCGGCAGTCAACTTCTTCGATCAATCCAGATATGAACAGATTGATGGAATGGTTGCCCGAGGCGCTTCCAGCGGAGGAAAAAGCCACTCTGGTGCATGGGGATTTCCGTCTCGATAATCTGATTTTAACAGCCGACAAAAGCCAGATTGCCGCTGTGCTCGATTGGGAATTATCGACGCTTGGCGATCCACTGGCCGATTTCACCTATCATCTGATGCAATGGAAAATGCCGCCATCAAAGACAGGTGCGGGCACCGGCAGCCTGGCTAATCATGATCTCGAAGCACTTGGCATTCCCGACCTTGAGACTTACGTCGAGCACTATTGCCAACAGACGGGCCGCGAAAATATTGAAAACCTGAATTTCTATTTTGCTTATAATTTCTTCCGCCTCGCCGCCATCCTGCAGGGTATTGTCGGCCGGGTGCGCGATGGCACCGCCACCAATACCCACGCAGGCGCTATGGCATCCCGGGTTCCTCCCCTGGCCAAATGTGCGTGGCAATACGCGGTGTTGGCAGGAGCAGGGTCGTGATTCTAAAGGAGATGCATTCATGGAGATAGGGTTGGTTCTTGGCGGTGGTGGCGCGCGCGGGCTCGCCCATATTCCGGTGCTGGAGGCCTTTGATGATCTCGGGCTTAAACCGTGCTGCATTGCCGGTACCAGCATTGGTGCACTTGTTGGCGGGGCTTATGCAGCCGGGCTTTCAGGTGATGACATTCGCGCCCATGTGATCGCCTTGCTGGCTACACGCAAGGAATTGTGGAAGAAAATATTCTCCGGCAAAATCACCGAATTTTTCTCGATGATCGATATCAACCCCTCGCGCCCCGCCGTGATCAATGGCGAAGCGCTAATGGAGTTTGTTTTCCCCGAAATTACCGCCGAGACATTTGACCAGCTGCAGATACCTTTTGCAGCGGTGGCCACCGATTTTTTTGCCGGCACATTCACGGTTGTCAATTCAGGCAGTGTCAAACAGGCAATTGCTGCCAGCATCGCCCTGCCCGGCCTGATATCGCCGCAGAAAATCAACGGTCGCCTGTTGATTGATGGCGGTATCACCAACCCCCTGCCCATAGATGGTCTGGCGTGTGAAGGCATCAAAATTATCGCGGTTGACGTTACCGGCGGTCCCCAGCCTGAGGGCCACAAAAAACTCAAATCCACTGATCTGGTCTATGGCAGCTCGCAATTGATGCAGCGGCAGATGACCAAACACAAGTTAGAAAAATATCCGGTAGATGTTTTCCTTCAACCTGATATTGACCGCTTTCGCGTGCTCGATTTTTTCAAGGCAAAAGCCATTCTTGAAGCTTCAAACCCCATTCGTGAGCAAACCAAGGTAGCCATCGACAGGCTGCTTAGCGCCGCGCCCTGAAGAAGGCTTTGAGCATGTTTGCGGCTTCGGCTTCGTTGATGCCGCCGTAAACTTCGGGCCTGTGGTGGCAGCTTTTGGCGTGGTAAAAACGCACGCCATTATCGACGGCACCAAATTTGACATCTTCAGCGCCATAATAAAGCCGCCGGATGCGGGCGTATGAAATCGCTGCCGCACACATGGTGCACGGCTCCAGCGTGGTATAAAGATCGCAGTCGATCAGACGTTCATTGCCGAGGATTTCGCTTGCGGCGCGAATGGCCAGCGTTTCCGCATGCG
>CAZJUF010000451.1:0-2348 GCA_964549055.1 uncultured Hyphomicrobiales bacterium
GGACCGGCTCGATGCATTAATCATTGTGGTCATAATTGCAGCTGTGATTGGCGTTGTTCGTGGTAACGATCGGTCATTGGCTTATAATCTGTTGATTTGGTAGACCGTATGAGCCTTATAGCTGAAAATCATCCACCTTTGGACAAGCTTGATCCGCAACGGATTTCCATTTTGGGGGCAACCGGGTCTGTGGGCTCAAGTACGCTGGATTTGGTGGCCCATCATGGGGCTAAATTTAGTGTTGAGGCGCTGAGTGCGAATTCCAATGTTCAGTTGCTGGCCCGTCAGGCCATAAAGTTTAATGCAAAACTGGCCGTTGTTGCCGATGAGAAAGCCTACAAGGATTTATGTGAGGCGCTTAGCGGTAGCGGTATTGAAGTGGCCGCGGGGCAAAGTGGACTGATTGAGGCAGCCGAACGCCCGGTGGATTGTCTTATTGCCGCAATCGTGGGGACTTCGGGTCTCATTCCCACGCTGGCTGCGATCAAAAAGGGGCAACGTGTTGGTCTTGCCAATAAAGAATGCCTGGTTTGCGCCGGGGAGTTGTTTATGGACGAGGTTGACAGATCAGGTGCAACCCTGTTGCCGGTTGATTCCGAGCACAGCGCGATTTTTCAGCTTTTTGATTTTGATCACCCGGAAAGAGTGGATAAAATAATCCTGACGGCGTCCGGTGGCCCGTTTTTAAAAACGCCGCTTGATGTCATGCAAAATGCCACGCCGGAAATGGCGCTCAAGCATCCGAACTGGCAAATGGGTCGAAAAATTTCGATTGATTCAGCCACAATGATGAACAAGGGGTTGGAACTGATTGAAGCCTTTCACCTGTTTCCGGTATCAATTGACCAACTGGACGTTTTAATTCATCCCGGTTCGGTCATACATTCACTGGTGCAATATTGTGACGGGTCGGTTCTGGCTCATCTGGGCACGCCTGATATGTGTATCCCCATTGCCTACGCACTGACCTGGCCCGACAGGATTGAATGCCCGGTGAAGCCTTTGGATCTGGCTCAAATTGGCACTCTTAGTTTTGAGGAAATGTGCGAAGAAAGGTTCCCGGCGCTTACACTGTGCCGACAGGCGCTGCAAACAGGAGGATGCGCGCCAACAATACTTAATGCCGCCAACGAGATAGCCGTAGAAGAATTTCTTTGCCGTCACATTGGTTTTGGTGATATCGCCCGTGTAATCGGTTTGGTGATGGAACAGGCTACGCGGGAAAATATGCTGGAAAATGCTACAAACTTACAGGAAATTGCCACAGTTGATGCTTATGGTCGCCGACAGGCACTATCGGTAATTTCAAAACTTTAAGCCAGAGGAACTTAACCGGGTTTTTCTGTAGAATTATTTAATAACTGAACTGGATTAAAAATAATGGACTTGGTTTCGGTCATTGTCGAGAACCTGCAGGTATTTGCATCGTACATCTTGCCTTTTTTGTTTGTTCTCACTGTCATAGTCTTCTTCCATGAACTTGGTCATTTTGTGGTGGCCCGCTGGTGTGGGGTAAAAGTTGAGACGTTTTCTGTCGGCTTTGGTCCTGAAATCTGGGGATTTAACGATAGTAAAGGCACACGTTGGAAATTCGCCTGGATACCGCTGGGGGGGTTCGTAAAGTTTGCCGGTGATGATAATGCGGCAAGCGTTCCTGATAGAGATCAGCTCGAACAGTTGTCAGAAGAAGAACGCGAAGGCAATTTCCACACCAAGAAAGTGTGGCAGCGTGCCGCTGTTGTCGCAGCCGGTCCTATCGCCAATTTCCTTCTGGCAATTGTGATTTTTGCCTTCATTTTTGCTGTTGTCGGCCGGCAGATTATTGCGCCCCGTGTCGATAGCGTTCAAGCCAATAGTGCTGCTTCGGTGGCGGGGTTTAAAGCTGACGACGTAATTCTGGCCATCGGATCTAAAAAAATTGAAAGTTTTTCCGATATGCAGCGCATCATCTCCTCGAGTGCTGACAAGGAACTGGAGATCACCGTTGATCGCCAGGGGCAGACAATGGTGCTGGTAGCCACTCCTCAGCGCAAGGAGATTACCGACAGATTTGGCAATAAAATTCGAATCGGGCTTTTGGGCATCACCCGAAATGCCGCCAAAGAGGAGGTGAAAATCGTAAAAGCCGACCCCTTGACGGCTGTGGTGATGGGGGGTGAAGAAACCTATTTTATGATTGTTCGCACGCTGGAATATTTAAAAGATATCATTGTCGGACGTGAAAGTGCTGATCAACTTGGCGGGCCATTGCGCATTGCCCAGATTTCCGGTCAGGTGGCGACCATAAGCTTTATCGCCCTGTTGAACCTGGCGGCACTCTTGTCTGTAAACATTGGTTTAATTAATCT
>CAZJUF010000452.1:0-2339 GCA_964549055.1 uncultured Hyphomicrobiales bacterium
GAAAATGTTGATGCCAACTGCCCGCCCGAAGAAATGGGCTCCACCGATCCCCTCTTTATCCTTTATACCTCAGGTTCAACCGGCCAGCCCAAAGGCGTTTTGCACAATACCGGCGGCTATCTTGTCTATGCCTCCATGACCCACAAGTACGTCTTCAACTACAATGAGGGCGACATCTACTGGTGTACGGCAGACGTCGGCTGGGTCACCGGCCACAGCTACATTGTCTATGGACCACTGGCCAATGGTGCCACCACCTTGATGTTTGAAGGTATTCCCAATTATCCTGATGCCTCGCGCTTCTGGCAGGTTTGCGATAAACACAAGGTCAATATTTTTTACACCGCCCCCACCGCCATTCGTGCGTTGATGGGTGCGGGCGACGATTTTGTCAAAAAAACCAGCCGCAGCTCTCTCAAGGTCCTCGGCACCGTTGGTGAGCCGATAAACCCGGAAGCGTGGGAATGGTACTATAATATCATCGGTGACAAGCGCTGCCCCATTGTCGACACCTGGTGGCAAACCGAAACCGGCGGCATTATGATAACACCCTTGCCCGGCGCCACCGCCCTCAAGCCCGGTTCAGCCACACGTCCCTTCTTTGGCGTTCAGCCCTGTCTGGTCGATGCCGATGGCAATATTCTCGAAGGTGCCGCTGACGGCAATCTGTGCATCGTTGATTCATGGCCCGGCCAGATGGCCACGGTTTATGGCGACCATGACCGCTTTATCCAGACCTATTTTTCAACCTACAAGGGCAAGTATTTCACCGGCGATGGTTGCAGGCGCGATGAGGACGGATATTACTGGATTACCGGACGCGTCGATGACGTGATAAATGTGTCCGGCCACCGCATGGGAACGGCTGAAGTTGAATCAGCGCTTGTCGCCCATGAAGCAGTCTCAGAAGCAGCCGTAGTCGGTTATCCTCATCACATCAAAGGCCAGGGAATTTATGCTTATGTGTCGTTAGGTGCAGGTAGTGAGCCGTCAGACGAATTGAAGAAAGAACTTGTTCAATGGGTACGAAAAGAAATCGGCCCCATTGCATCACCCGATCTCATTCAATTTGCGCCGGGTCTGCCCAAGACGCGTTCGGGCAAAATCATGCGGCGGATTTTGCGCAAAATTGCTGAAAATGAATATAGCAATCTGGGCGATACATCGACGCTTGCCGAACCCGCCGTGGTCGATGATCTTATCGAAAACAGGCAAAACAGGTAGTCGGTATCAAGGCGCTTTTGTTCCGGTTTTACCCTATGTTAACCATACGCTGGAACAATAAAGTCTCAGGGAGTACCTTATTTGAATAGAGGTGTTTGACATTAAACGCTGCAAAAAATAAGAAACGTGAACTAATCCTGCGCGGCGCATGCCAGCACCGCTATGGAGAAAGCCATGTTTAGATATTCATTCAAAACCATCCCTTTTTTTACCATCCTGCTGGCCGCATCGTTCTTTCCGGTTGCCGCCCAGCAGGCCAATGCTGCGGTGTGTTCCAAACGTGAAAAATTCACGTCTTTTCTGGCCAAAAAATACAATGAAGTGCCCAAAGCCATGGGGCTGGTATCCAATTCCGGCATGATGGAAGTCTATGTCTCCAAACAAGGCACCTGGTCCATTCTCATGACCGCACCAAATGGCATCACCTGCCTGATAGCGGCTGGAAACAACTGGCAAGGCCTGAAGTTTGCCAAAGTCGATACGCCTTCTTAGGGCGGGTTTGGATTACTTGGAAACACTTGCACCGTCCCGGCCTTGAGCCGGGACGGTGCGGAAAATAGAGGAATTCCTGTTTGACGCCAAGCAATCCAATCCCGCTCTAGTTTCTGTAGACCTGCGAGGTCGTAAGGCGTGCGCCCAGACCACACCAATTGGGTCTTTTCCCGCCTGAATAAGGAGTGGCCAGTCCTTTTTTCAGTAATTCAACCGCCAGATTGCGCCCGTTGACATCGAACACGTCGGCGATGACGCGACCAGCATATTTGCCCTGTTTGATATTTTTGAGCCTCACCCATCCCGAATAGGTCCAGTTGACCACAAAGCGTCGGGCAAATTGCGCCAGTTTAATTTCCTGCGAACATTTACCCTTGAGCTCTGGTGTATCTATGCCATTGATGCGCACAGATACGCGAATATCCTGCCCAATCCAGATTGCCGCTATGACAGCGACCGTATCCCCATCCACCACCCGCTCCACCCGGGCCAGAACCGGACCCTCAAGCACTTCGGCAGCAAAAAGATTTCCTGTGACAGCATACAGAAAAATAATTGCTGCCACAGGAAGTCGGGGGGGAATCAGGGAAACGAGTATGTTTTTAGACATGAACCATAAGTTG
>CAZJUF010000453.1:0-2319 GCA_964549055.1 uncultured Hyphomicrobiales bacterium
ATCTTTAACCAGCTCGAGCAGGAGTTTGACGCCAGCGGCATCTTTCAGGTTTATCGCGATTGATTTTTTGTTGCGGTTGTTATTGAGAAACGAAGCTGAAAAGCCACCATTCCGGCTGGAAACTCCGCGAGTATAATCGCCACCATTGGGGTTTTCAATCTTGAGCACTTCAGCACCCTGGTCAGCCAGTATCATAGTGGCCAGCGGTCCTGATACCATCGAAGTTAAATCGATGATCTTATAGCCACTCAACGGTCCTGTCATATATTCATCCTTTGAATTTCCAAGACAAATTAGGTTCAACTGAACTCACAAAATCCGTCATCCCCAGGACAAGCCCGGGGATGACGGTGGAAAGAGGTGTGACTCCAGTAAAATTCAACATTTCTCAACGCCTGCCATTGGCAAGATTTACCGCTTCCGGCCGCTGGCGTAAACGCCACATGGCGTGAACGCCAAAAAATGGTCCGATGGCCAGGAAAGCAAAAGCATAGGTCCAGCCAACCATATCCACAAGATAAGGCACAAGGTGAATGGTGAAAAGGGTCAACATGAACCCCATGCTGGTTTGAACCGTTAACATGGTGCCGATGGTTGATGGCTCTGATAATTCAGCCACACTGGCGGAAAATTGCGCTGAATCACCGATAATCGAAAATCCCCAGATCAGACACACAACGATCAGCAGCACAGGATTGCCACCGAACAAAAAGCCAATGAGAATGGCACAAGTACCACTTGTGATCATGGCCGCCATGGTAAGGGCGGTGCGGCCTATGCGATCGGCGACAATGCCGCAGAAAATAGCACCAGCTGCCCCGATAGCAATGGTGGCAAAGGTGACATACCCTGCCATAAGAGCAGCACTGGCGGGATTACCGAGGCTCAATACAAAGCTCGCATTGAGAAAAACCCCGATCCACGCCCACATGGCATAAAGCTCCCACATATGGCCGAGATAGCCCAGGTTGGCCAGGCGCAGGGCAGGTGAACGTATCGCTTCCAAAGCCAGGCGCGGGTTAAACGGCGGTGATTTAGCGTGGCCCGGACCGACGCTGGCAAAGCGGATAATGAACGCTGCAAATAAAGCCGCCACGCTGCCGGTGCCAAGGGTCAGGCGCCAGTCAATACCACCAAGCACATTGAACAGATGCGGGGCGGCTGAGCCAAGGGTGAGGGCGCCCACCAGCAGCCCCAGCAGCGCGCCCATGTTTCCTTTGGCCCAGGTCGACGCCAGTTTCATGCCGACGGGGTAAATGCCCGCCATGCACATGCCGGTGATAAACCGCAAAACGATCACGGTGAACGATGTCGGGTCTATCAGCAAAATGAGGCCATTGACGGCTGACGCCAAAAGTGCCGACCACATGAACAGTGCGCGCGTATCAAACCGGTCGGCCAGCCCCCAAAAAGCGCTGATCAACGTGCCCGCGACAAATCCGAGCTGCACCGCACTGGTGAACAGGGAGGCCATGGTGGGGGATAGTGCATATTCCAGCCGCAGGGCAGGGATAATTGCCGTTGCTGAAAACCACAACGTCATGGCAGCCACCTGGCCACAGGCGATGATTGCGATTGATGTATTACGTTGCGCCACAATATTCCTGTCAGATACTAATGCGAATGCAAAAAATGTTTGATTCGCAGATAAAAAAACGGTGCCAGTAGAGAAATAAACAACAACCTGACCACCTGAACAGTGGCAATGAAGCCGACATCAAGGCCAAGGCCAAAGGCTATCAGGCTGTTTTCAGGCAATCCCCCCGGTGCAAACGACATCACCCCCACCATCATTGGTAAATTGACAAAATTAAACAGCAAATAGGCCAGTAAAATTGACATCGACAACATCACGGCCACATGCCCTGCCGCCAGCACGATGGCCGATCTGACGATTGCCATGTTCTCGTTGATAAAGCGTGCGCCAATATAGGCACCGAGAAGGATTTGTGCGGCGTTGATAAATTCCTGTGGTGGCTTGGCCGTGGTCCAACCGGCAAGATGGAGAAAGGCACTGGCAAACAGCGGCCCGATCACATGACCGGCGGGAAGGTTCATTTTACCAGCAACCACCACGCCGACAATGGCTGCGACCACCAGCAGCGAGAAATCATACAGGGGCATAGCAAACGTGCTGACGGAGACGTTCGATACATCAACCCCATCAACATCCAGAAAGATGCGCGCCAGAAACGGCAAACTAATGACCACGAAGGCGATGCGCAAGGCATGCGCCAGGGAAATCCGCTTGATATCGAGCCCGCTGTCATCAGCAAGCGTCGTCATGATCAACAATCCGCCCGGCAGCGCACAGAAAAA
>CAZJUF010000454.1:0-2309 GCA_964549055.1 uncultured Hyphomicrobiales bacterium
AGGCATCCGTATCGACGGTAATATCGCGCGAACGCAAGGCATCCTGGGTTAAATCAAGGGGAAATCCATAGGTATCATAGAGCTTGAAGGCAACTTCCCCGGACAATTGACCACCGCTTTTCAGCTCAGATGTTTCACTGTCGAGAATATGCAAACCACGTTCAAGCGTTTTGCGAAAGCGCCCTTCTTCAAGTTTCAACGTTTCGGTAATCAATGCTTCAGCGCGTACAAGTTCTGGATAAGCCTGACCCATCTGTTGAATAAGGGCAGGCACCAGTTTCCACATAAGGGGATCTTTGACACCGAGTAATTCCACGTAACGCATGGCGCGACGCATAATTCGTCGCAACACGTAGCCGCGACCCTCATTGGAGGGCAATACGCCATCGGCGATCAAAAAACTGGTGGCGCGCAGATGATCGGCGATGACACGATGGTTGGTCGCGTTTTTGCCAGTGGCTTCAACTGAAGACGCCTCAACGGACGCCCGGATTAACGCCTTCATCAGGTCGATTTCATAATTATCGTGAGTGCCCTGCAAAACCGCAGAAATACGCTCAAGCCCCATGCCGGTATCAATTGATGGTCGGGGAAGGTCTATGCGGTTATCTTTTGTCACCTGTTCATATTGCATGAAAACCAGGTTCCAGATTTCAATGAAGCGATCACCGTCTTCATCGGGGCTACCAGGAGGACCACCGGGGATGTGATCGCCATGATCAAAAAAGATTTCAGAACACGGACCACACGGACCGGTATCCCCCATGGCCCAGAAGTTATCGTGAGTGTTTATGCGAATGATACGATCTTCCGGCAGGCCGGCGATTTTCTTCCACAGGTCAAACGCTTCATCATCTTCACCATAGACGGTGACCAGCAGCTTTTTTTCAGGCAGACCGTATTCTTTGGTGATCAGGTTCCAGGCCAGCTCAATCGCTACATCCTTGAAATAATCGCCGAAGGAAAAATTCCCCAACATTTCAAAAAATGTGTGGTGGCGGGCAGTATATCCGACATTATCCAGATCATTGTGCTTGCCACCTGCGCGCACGCATTTCTGCGAGGTTACCGCGCGATTATACGGGCGCTTTTCTGCTCCGGTAAAAACGTTTTTGAATTGTACCATGCCCGCATTGGTAAACATCAAGGTGGGGTCATTTTGGGGGACAAGGGGACCGGAAGATACGATCTCATGACCATGATCATTAAAGTAGTTTAAAAATGTGGATCTTATTTCATTGACGCCCGACATAGTGGAGATATCGCCCTTTATAAAGTTTCGATGCCTTGGTTTACCCGGCCCATGTTCGCCTGTCCACAACAGGTTGGCAGCAGGACGCAAAAACGACGCCCCATAAATGAGACGCCGTCAGGCTTAAACCCTCGTCAGAAGCGGGGAGACCTTCGAAGGGCAAGCGAAAAGAAAGCCCTTAACCGTTGCTTTCGAGCTCATCATCATTGTTGGGCTCAGGCTCGCCTTCGAGTATTTTCTCGGCAATCAATCCGGCATTCTGGCGCACACCGTTTTCGATTTCGGCAGCTATATCCGGATTATTTTCAAGGAAAACTTTAGCATTCTCACGTCCCTGCCCCATGCGTTCGGAATTATATGAATACCACGATCCAGATTTTTCGACGATATCGGCCTTGACGCCAAGATCAATCAACTCGCCGGTCTTGGAAATTCCCTTGCCATAAATAATATCAAACTCAACCTGCTTGAAGGGCGGTGCCACCTTGTTTTTCACCACTTTGACGCGGGTCTGGTTGCCGACAACCTCATCACGGTCCTTGATTTGGCCGATGCGGCGAATATCCAGACGTACCGAAGCGTAGAACTTCAACGCATTGCCCCCGGTGGTGGTCTCGGGACTGCCAAACATCACACCGATTTTCATTCTGATCTGATTAATGAAAATCACCATGGTGTTGGATTTGGAAATAGACGCTGTAAGTTTGCGCAAGGCCTGGCTCATCAGCCGTGCCTGCAAACCCGGCAGACTTGCCCCCATCTCGCCTTCAAGTTCAGCGCGTGGTGTTAAAGCGGCAACAGAATCAATCACCAGAACATCAACAGCGCCCGAACGCACCAGCGTATCGGTAATTTCCAGAGCCTGTTCGCCGGTATCGGGCTGGGAAATCAGCAGTTCATCCAGATTAACGCCTAACTTGCGGGCATAGATCGGATCCAGCGCGTGTTCAGCATCGACAAACGCACAAATACCGCCGGTTTTTTGCGCCTCAGCAATCACATGCAAGGCAAGCGTGGTTTTACCCGAAGATTCAGGCCCGTAAATTTCAATAACCCG
>CAZJUF010000455.1:0-2294 GCA_964549055.1 uncultured Hyphomicrobiales bacterium
CGCAACGGAAAAAGTCAGCGCCAATACGGTCCATCTTGTTGACGAAACACATACGTGGCACATCATACCGGTCAGCCTGACGCCACACGGTCTCAGATTGCGGCTCAACACCGGCAACAGAGTCAAAAACGGCCACTGCCCCATCTAAAACACGCAACGACCGCTCAACCTCAATGGTAAAATCCACGTGGCCCGGTGTATCAATAATATTGATACGGTGATCATTCCAATAACACGTTGTCGCAGCCGACGTAATGGTAATGCCGCGCTCCTGCTCCTGCTCCATCCAATCCATGGTGGCCGCACCATCATGCACTTCACCGATTTTGTGACTGACACCGGTGTAATACAGGATGCGCTCGGTTGTTGTGGTTTTACCCGCATCAATATGCGCCATGATACCGATATTGCGGTAATCAGATAAGGGAGTTGTACGTGCCATGATATTCAAATGCCTTTAGAGTTTCTAACCAGAAAAGTCCGTTACCAGCGGTAATGGGAAAAGGCTCTGTTTGCCTCCGCCATCCGATGAGTATCTTCTCTTTTCTTGACTGCAGATCCCCTGTTGTTGGACGCATCCAGCAATTCTCCGCTCAAGCGCTCAATCATTGTGCTCTCGTTGCGTGAACGAGCAGCGGCAATAATCCAGCGAATGGCCAGCGCCTGGCGACGTTCACTACGAACTTCGACCGGCACCTGATATGTCGCACCACCAACACGGCGCGAACGCACCTCAATAGCGGGAGCAACATTTTCCAAAGCCTGATGGAAAGTGCCGACCGGCGCCTGGCTGGTCTTTGCTTCAACCTGATCAAAGGCGCCATAGACAATCCGCTCAGCAGCAGACTTCATGCCGTCTTTCATTAAAGAGTTCATAAATTTTGTAATCACCAGATCGCCATATTTGGCATCAGGGATGATATTTCGCTTTTCAGCGCGATGACGTCTAGACATGTCTAATTCCTACTTCGGCCGCTTGGCGCCATACTTCGAACGTCGCTGACGACGATCCGACACACCTTGAGTATCCAGCACACCACGAATAATGTGGTAGCGAACACCCGGCAAATCCTTCACACGACCACCGCGGATCATAACCACGGAATGTTCCTGAAGATTATGTCCCTCACCCGGGATATAGCTCGTAACCTCAAAACCGTTGGTCAGGCGCACACGTGCAACTTTACGCAAGGCTGAGTTAGGTTTCTTTGGTGTCGTTGTATAAACCCGCGTACACACGCCGCGTTTTTGCGGGCACGCTTCCATGGCAGGCACTTTATTGCGTTTGACCACCTTCTTGCGTGGCTTGCGGATCAATTGGTTGATAGTCGGCATATTTCGGCTTCTCTTACCTGTTCGCACACAATCAAGACACTTGGGATCACCCGATACCCGCCAGACGCTTTCATGCTAACCATGCACAAAAAGCGCCAATGCAACTTTATCTGTTGCAGGGCACTGCACTTTTCAGAGGACCGCTTTTGCGGTCATGATCCAGTCGTGTCGTCTATAGTTTTTTGCGCCAGTGTTTAGGGTTATTAGAAAACCTACGACCTGCCGCGGAATTTGAGGCAACATACGGAGGCTTGTTGCATGCGTCAACCCCTGTTTTTGCTATATTTTTTGTTTTTACTTAATCACCAGCCAACTTTACACCATTTGAAAGCGCTTCAATAAAAAAGGGCCGAACCCCGTTGGAATTCAGCCCTTTTTAAAATATTGCTTTAATTATGCCGGGGCATCTTCTCCGCCGTCATCCGCTTTATCTTCATCTTTAGACTCAGATTCAGCAAGTTTTGCCGCCTGTCTGGCTTCCGCCGCAGCCTTTTTCTCGGCAATTGCCGCAACTTTGGCACGCTCGGCGAGAATCAGTTCATCACGATGATCAGCAACCTGCTTGAACTTGTTGAGCGTACTGCCCGTTCCTGCCGGTATCAAACGTCCAACGATAACGTTCTCCTTAAGCCCATCGAGCGTATCCCTCTTGCCATGAACCGCCGCTTCAGTAAGAACGCGGGTGGTCTCCTGGAACGAGGCTGCCGAAATAAAGCTCTTGGTCTGCAGCGAGGCTTTGGTGATACCCAGCAAAACATGGGTGCCGGTTGCCGGTGTATTACCTTTGGCGGCGACACGTTCGTTTTCATCAGCAAAGTCAAAGCGGTCAACCTGTTCACCAATCAGGAACTTGGTATCACCAATCGAGGTAATTTCCATTTTCTGCAACATCTGACGCACAATAACTTCAATATGCTTGTCATTGATGTTCACACCCTGCAGGCGGTAAACCTCCTGAA
>CAZJUF010000456.1:0-2294 GCA_964549055.1 uncultured Hyphomicrobiales bacterium
GGGCAAAAAGTCTTTCGCACAGCAATCCTGGTGTTCCTGATTGCCATCGGCCTCAATTTATTACGCCGCGCTGTGTTTTAAACTGCTATAATGGTTTCAATCTTCAGAATTTGAAAGACGATCATCATGTTTGATATGACCGCCTATGCTCAACTCAGGGTTTTGCTCTCGGAGCTTGATAAAATCGAAGATACGCTGATGCCAAACGAGCTTGAAATGTTGCACTCGATCAAGGCCAAATACACCGATCCGCAATCACCCGACCCGTTTGATTCAACCGCCCTCAATGTCATTTTACGCAATGTTGAGGTGCGCAAAGGCTTTAAAATTGATCCCAAAAAAGACACAGGACGGGTTATAAATCTGCCCACTGCTGACGATAGTGAAGACGATTGATTTAACCGTCCATCTGATAGCCGGGTGTTGATTTCGACAAGGCCACTTCTTCATCGTCCATGTCTTCGGCGATTGTCTCGAACAAAGGTGTGGTCATATAGCGCTCACCGGTATCGGGCAACATGCACAGGATAACAGAACCGGGCTCGGCTTTTTCTGCTATTTTCATTGCCACCGCAAAAGTTGCGCCACCGGAAATCCCGGTCAGGATACCTTCGTTGCGAGCAAGCTTCTGTGCCCATTCAACACCTTCGCCACCGGCAATCGGTATCAGTTCATCATAGTTGTTGTTATCAAGGGTTTCCTGCAAAACCAGCGGGATAAAATCCGGGGTCCAGCCTTGTATGGGGTGAGGCTCAAAGGCTGGATGACTGCTTGCCGGCGCACCTTTGTCATTGCGCTCCTGCTCATTGCCACTGCCAATTAACTGAGCGTTTGCAGGTTCGCTCAAAATGATTTTTGTTTCGGGCCGTTGTTTGCGCAACACTCTGGCAACGCCGGTGATGGTGCCGCCGGTGCCAAAACCGGTAACAAAATAATCCAGGCGGTCGCCAGCAAAATCGGCAATGATTTCGGGCCCCGTTGTGCTTTCATGAATATCGGCATTGGCAGCGGTCTCAAACTGACTGGCCAAAAACCAGCCGTTGGCCTCAGCCAGCTCAACTGCTTTTTGATACATGCCAAAGCCCTTTTGCGCCCGTGGTGTCAACACCACTTTGGCGCCCAGTATCCGCATCAACTTGCGCCGTTCAATCGAAAAACTGTCGGCCATGGTTACCACCAGCGGATAACCCTTTTGCGCGCACACCATTGCCAGACCGATGCCGGTGTTGCCGCTGGTTGCCTCAACCACCGTCTGGCCCGGTTTGAGACTGCCGTTGCGCTCGCCTTCTTCGATGATGTTGAGGGCAAGGCGGTCCTTGACTGAACCGGCGGGATTGAAAAATTCGGCTTTTACATACAATCTCACCCCTTCAGGTGCGAGATTGTTTACCCGGACACAAGGCGTATCACCCACAGTGTCCAAAATGCTGTCGAACAATTTACCGCGTCCACCACTTGTACGTATTTTTGCTTGAGAGCTCATATCCTTCATCCTTGTTAATTTATCAACAGCCCCTGAATTCGATTACCGTATCAGTGGTTTCCTCACTGTCGCAAGTCTCGACTTTGCACTGCGCTTATAATAAATCAGAACCCATGGCAGTACTGTTTAAGTAACAGTATGTACGAAAAGGAAATCCATATGAGATTTTTTAGCCCAAACATCCCTCTGGGATTTTTTCTCGTAAACCTGTTGGCAATTTCACCTGCCGTCTACGTTACGTTCTCCAGCCCCGCTCTGGCATTTCCCTGCAATAAGGCAGCAACAAAGACAGAACTGGCCATTTGCACCAACCCAAAAGTAAAACAGGTCGATGAGGCCATGGGAAAAGCCTATTTTACGATGAGGGACAATTTGGCGCAAAGGTCTGTTGCACTTTTGAAAACCAGCCAGCGAAACTGGTTGAAATACCGTGATTTCTACTGTCAGGCAGAACCGAACTGTCTGCTTGATGAAACCCGAAACCGGGCTGTGACGCTTGCTGGAATTTCCAGCTATCAACCCGCCATGGTGCCTGTCTTCAAGTGGCAACGCGGTGGCAAAAACTCCTATTTTATCAAGTTTTCAGGTTTGAAATTCGCTTATTCCAGCACCGCAGATCAATCCGCGGGCCGTTTCGCCTTTAACCGCGCGATTGACGAGGCAATTGCCGAAGCACCCTGGGGGAAAACAACCGACGATCAAACCATCGGTTCGTGGGAGCGGGAGATCAATTTAAGAGTAAGCCGGCTGACTACCCGAATGATCTCCGCCACCGCCACAATGTACGATTTTTCCGGCGGTGCCCATCCCA
>CAZJUF010000457.1:0-2290 GCA_964549055.1 uncultured Hyphomicrobiales bacterium
AGGGCCACTTTCTTGCCGTGGCCACCGGTAAAGGTCGGCGCGGTCTCGACCGGGTACTTGAAGAAACCGATACCGGGCGGTTTTTTCACGTTACGCGCTGCGCCGACGAAAGTTTTTCCAAACCCCACCCGCAAATGTTACTGGAGATTATGGAACAACTTGGAGTAAATACCAGGGACACATTAATGATCGGCGACACCGAATATGATCTGCAAATGGCCAACAATGCCGGCGTCCCGTCCCTGGCGGTCAGTTATGGTGTACATGATCTGGAGCGCCTGTTAAATTGCAGGCCGCTGGATTATGTTGATAATATTCCTGCCCTGCACAACTGGCTGCAGACAAAATATACCGTTGCCGCATAACCCCTAGATTCAGGACGAAATCATGTTTGACAAAAATTCTATTGGCTCCCACTCTGAAAAAGAACATGATGACAAGTGGCAAAAAGATATCATTAACCGGCTTGCCTTTGCAGCTATTAACGAACAAAAACGCAATCGCCGTTGGGGTATATTTTTTAAATCACTGATTTTCATTTATCTGTTTATGATTTTCATCATCGCTTACTTTCCACACAAAGAAGGCACCGCGAATATCACCCTCGGCAAACACACCGCCCTGATTCAGTTAAACGGCGTCATCGCCAGCGACTCGGAAGCCAGTGCCGACAATATTATCACCGGCCTGCGCAATGCCTTTGAAGACAGCGATACCGTTGGCATCATTCTGCGTATCAACAGCCCCGGCGGCAGCCCGGTTCAGGCGGGTTACATCAATGATGAAATCTATCGCCTGCGTAAAAAATACCCCGAGACCAAACTCTATGCGGTAATAACCGATATGTGTGCATCCGGTGGTTATTACATTGCCGCTGCCGCAGATAAAATCTATGCAGATAAAGGCAGCGTAGTAGGATCCATTGGCGTAATTATGAATGGCTTCGGTTTTGTTGAGAGCATGAAAAAACTGGGCATCGAACGACGCCTGTACACTTCGGGCAAGCACAAGGCATTTCTTGATCCCTTCTCGAAAGAAAATCCGGAAGAAGTCAGCCACATCAAAACGGTATTAAAAGACATCCACCAGCAATTTATTGATGTGGTTAAAAAAGGCCGTGGCAACAAATTGAAAAATGATCCCAATCTGTTTTCCGGTTATGTCTGGACCGGTGAACAAAGCCTGAAACTCGGTCTGGTCGATGCACTGGGTAGCAGCAGCTATGTCGCACGCGAAGTCATCAAAGCAGAAAAAATCGTAGATTTTACGCCCAAACCCAATTATCTGGATCGCTTTGCTGAACGCTTTGGTATGGCCATGGCCAAAACCGTAACCGAAGTTCTGGGTATGAAGGAAGGGACTATCAGGTAGCAATATTTAAACGCAGAGGACGCGGAGTCGCAAAGGCGCAACCTGGTGGTAGGGTGGGCACGGTTTTTTGTGCCCACGCGTTACTTTGTGTTTGCGAATTAAATATGTGAAATCGAATCATTTTCCCGCGTGGGCATAAAAAACCGTGCCCACCCTACGCGACTATAAAAGGGATTTTCTTAATATTCTTCGCGTCTCTGCGTTATTTACAAGAACTCAGATAACAGCAACGCCCTCTTTTTCAAGCATGCGCACCAACCGGATCAACGGCAAACCCATCAGGGTATTCGGATCATCGCCCTGCAGTTTTTCAAACAGGCAAATCCCCAGCGCTTCCGATTTGAAACTACCGGCGCAGTTATAGGGCTTTTCTTTTTGCAGATAATTTTCAATCTGCGCTTCCGTCAGTTTGCGGAAAACAACATCAAAGGGGACGACTTCAAGCTGATGATTCCCTGTTGCTGCATTCAATAAACACAGTCCCGTAAAAAAGCGCACCGTTTTACCGGATGCCTGTTGTAATTGTTTTACCGCTTTTTCATGTGATCCCGGTTTTCCCAAAATTTCGCCATCGATCACCGCGACCTGATCAGAGCCAATAATCAGCGCATCGGTACAAGTTCCGGCTACGGCTCTTGCCTTGGCCGCAGCCAGCCGTTGCACCAGCTGTTCGGGAGATTCATCCTCAAACCGTGTTTCTTCCGTTTCCGGGTTCAGCGTTTCAAACGGTAGACCCAGTTTCTCCAGAATAACCTTTCGAAAAGGCGAGGTGGAAGCCAGAACAATCTTCATTTCTGCTCCAGATACTTTTCACGAATATCATCCAGCAAACCCCGAGACGCTTCTTCAACCAGATCGAAAACATATTCAAAACCTTTTGGCCCACCATAGTAAGGATCGGGAACTTCGCTCTCTTTCA
>CAZJUF010000458.1:0-2284 GCA_964549055.1 uncultured Hyphomicrobiales bacterium
AGCAAGCCAGCCCGGAAGAACTCTTCGGAAATCCGAAGTCCGAACGCTGCCGCCAATTCCTGGCAAGCAGCTTGTAATTACCAGTAAATACCAAGGGAGAAATCACATGAAAAAACTAGCATTGTTAACCACCGCAATTGTCTTTGCCATCGCGGGTCAGGCAGCTGCCGCTGAAAAAGTCAGAATTGCCACAGAAGGTGCGTATGCACCGTGGAACTATAAGGATTCAGCTGGAAACCTGGTTGGGTTTGAAATCGATCTTGCCAAAGACCTGTGCTCGCGCATGAAAGCCGATTGCACGGTTGTCGAACAGGCCTGGGACGGTATTATTCCCGCCCTGCAAGCTGGCAAGTATGACGCCATCATGGCGGGCATGTCGATTACCGACAAGCGCAAGAAAATCATTTCCTTCTCCCGCGCTTACGCTTCTACTCCTGCCAAATTTGTTGTTTTGAAATCCAGCCCGGCTGCAAATTTCAAAACCAAGGAAGCCGACATTAATCTGATGGAAATCAGCGACGGCGAAAAAGCGTCTATTGGCGAACTTGTTTCCCAGTTTAAAGGCAAGACTGTTGGCGTGCAGGTGGCCACAACTCACCTCAACTTCCTCAATGAATATCTCGGCAAGGATGTCACCATCAAATCCTACGACACCCAGGAAAACCTCGACCTTGACCTGCAGGCCGGCCGCGTTGATGCAGCCTTAGCCTCCATGAGTTATTGGGCACCATTGCTCAAAGGTGACAAGGGCAAGGATATGATTGCCGTTGGACCAAACCTTACCGGTGGTCCATTTGGTGCCGGCGTTGGTGTTGGCATTCGCCAGAAAGACACCAAACTTGTCGACATGTTCTCCAAAGCCATCAACGAATCGATTGCAGCAGGCGTCGTCTCCAAGCTTGCCATCAAGCATTTCGGATTTGATGCTTCAGTAAAATAACAATAGCGACGATTGACGGGAACGATTTCCCGTCAATCGTCGAACTACAGGATACATGAGATTATGAACCTGTCGTTGCTGGTGTGGGGAGACGCTGGTTGGGGAGATGAGCTGTTTTTCGGCGCGCTCATGACCATAGCTGTTGCAACAGCTTCATACTTCCTCGGCATTTTGTTCGGCATCGGCTTTGCCGCCATGAAATTGTCGCGGCACACTTCCCTGCATATCATCGCCGACATTTACACCACCGTCATTCGCGGCATCCCTGAACTTCTGATCATTTATCTGGTGTTTTTCAGTGGTGGCAACCTTTTACGCGCCATCGCCAAAGGTCTGTTCGGCTATGGCGAATTCATTGACCTGCCAATCTTCGTCACCGGCATGTTGTGTATCGGCCTCAGTGCTGGAGCCTATGCCACCGAAGTAATCCGCGGTGCCGTTCTCGCCGTCCCCGTCGGCCAGATAGAAGCAGCCCGCGCCATCGGCATGTCGAAAACAAAAAGATTTTACCGCATTTTAGTACCGCAGGTAGCCCGCTATGCCCTTCCCGGTCTGGGCAATGTCTG
Source organism: uncultured Hyphomicrobiales bacterium (assembly GCA_964549055.1). Lineage (GTDB taxonomy): Bacteria > Pseudomonadota > Alphaproteobacteria > Rhizobiales > JAJFHR01 > JAJFHR01. The sequence continues at coordinate 1,507 of CAZJUF010000458.1, forward strand.
GCAACTCACCTTGAAGGAAACGTCGCTCATCTCCGTCATTGGTCTGGTTGAAATTATGCGACAGGCTTCCATTGGTTCGGGCTCGACCAAAGAGCCATTTACGTTTTATTTTGCAGCTCTCCTGCTCTATCTCGTCCTCACGTCATTTTCAAATCGCGGTTTCTTATGGGCAGAAGTCCGCGCCAATCGCGGCGTAAGAGAGGTATCCTGAGATGAATTGGGAGTTGATGAACGAATCCTGGCCCGAACTTCTGGCCGCTGTCCCGGTAACATTAACACTTGCCGCTTCGTCGTTGTTTTTAGGCTTTTTTCTGGCGCTGGGCATCTCCTTGATGCGGGTATCCAAAATCTGGATATTTTCCAACTTCGCTTACTTTTTCGTTTATCTTTTCCGCTCAACCCCTTTGCTGGTACAGATATTTCTGATTTATTACGGCTCCGGTCAGTTCCGGGATTTCTTTGAAAGCATCGGCCTGTGGGTGTTTTTCCGCGAAGCCTGGTTTTGCGCCATCCTGTCCCTGACATTGAACACAGCCGCCTATTCCAGCGAGATTATCCGCGGTGGCATCCAGTCCGTTCCCTTTGGCCAGATTGAAGCGGCAAAAGCCGTTGGCATGTCAAAGATATTGCTGTTCAGACGTATCACCTTTCCGGTTGCCATTCGCCAGGCCCTGCCTGGTTACGGTAACGAAATTATCCTTATGGTAAAAGCAACATCGCTAGCCAGCACCATAACTTTGCTGGAAATAACCGGCGTTGCCAAAAAAATCATTTCGGC
>CAZJUF010000459.1:0-2272 GCA_964549055.1 uncultured Hyphomicrobiales bacterium
CTTTGAAAACCAACAACGCGCACTCGATTGAGTGCGGGTCGTATCGTGCGTGAACGGTTTTTTCTCGCAAGGACGTGAATTGTAGTTGTTTAGTTATGTCATTATATCAAAATGACTTAAATCCTGGGATAGACACTTAATTGAGCTATGGAGATCCGACATGCTGATTAAACGTAACAAAGGCTGGGAATTGCCAGAACATATGGCAACACCCGAAGACGTGTTCTTGAACCGCCGCACTTTTATGGCCGGAGCGGGAGCCACTGCTGCAGGTATTGGGCTGGGCATTGCGCCCTCTTCTGTATGGGCCGGGCAGGATGATGATCCAACCAAAGATCTCTATCCCGCCAAACGCAATGAAAAATACAAAATCATCCGCCCGCTTACGCCGGAAAAAGTCAACAGCACTTACAATAACTTCTATGAATTCGGCTCACACAAGAGCATCTCCAAAGCAGCCCAGGCGCTACAGACACGGCCGTGGGAGATAACGATTGATGGTGAGGTTGAAACTCCGTTCAAGATTTCCATCGACGACCTCATCCGCAAAATGACCCTGGAAGAACGGCTTTATCGCCTCAGATGCGTCGAAGCCTGGTCGATGACCATTCCCTGGACCGGATTTGCCATGCGCGATCTGGTTGATCTGGCCAAGCCGCTGTCGTCAGCAAAATATGTCCGCATGGAAACTTTCATGAACCCTGACGTTGCCACCGGGCAAAAGCAGGGCTGGTATCCGTGGCCATATGTGGAAGGCCTGACCATGGCCGAAGCCACCAATGAACTTACCATGATGGTCACCGGTGCGTATGGCAAACCCGCCGCTAAACAGTTTGGCGCCCCCTTGCGGCTGATTGTACCGTGGAAATACGGCTTCAAGTCAATCAAATCCATCGTCAAGTTTACCTTTACCTCAAAACGTCCCTTAGGCATGTGGGAGAATATTCAGGGCAGAGAATATGGCTTCTGGGCCAACGTCAATCCCAAGGTCAACCATCGCCGCTGGTCTCAGGCGACAGAACGCGTACTGGGCGAAACCAAGCGTATCCCGACACAATTGTTCAATGGTTACAGTGAACAGGTGGCAGATATGTACAAGGATATGGGCACCGAAAAGCTGTTCTACTGACATCGTGACACCCGGCGCATTGAATTATAAAAACTAATCCATTGTGCGGTAAAATTCATTTGCACACTAAAATCATGTGGCGATACATTCCTGGCAACACGCAAATTTTGTTATTGCAATTTCTGCCAGTTTGAATTTTTCCAGAGGTGCATATGAATATTTTGAAAATAGCTGCATTTAGCGACGGCAACACCGGTGGCAATCCCGCCGGTGTTGTGGTTGGTGCAAAATTACCCGACACGACAACGATGCAGAAGATTGCCGCTGATGTCGGGTTTTCTGAAACAGTGTTTGCCGCACCCTTTGCCGCACCTAATGGCACCGACGGACAATGGATTGTGCGCTACTTCTCGCCTGAGACAGAAGTACCATTTTGCGGCCACGCCACAATTGCACTGGGCGCTGCATTGGCACTCCAGGATGGCGATGGTGTCTATAGTCTGAGCCTTTCCGAAGCCGAAATTTCAGTTGAGGGCAAGCGTAACGGTGAATTTATTTCTGCAGCGTTACAATCACCGCCAACCAGCAGCACCAAAGCTGATGATACGATGGTTCAGGCCGCTCTTGATTTGTTTGGATACAATAATGACGATCTCAATCCCCAGATCCCGCCTGCCAGCATAAACGCTGGTGCCAATCATCTTGTTCTTGCCCTGAAGGACCGCGCGCGCCTGTCGCAAATGACTTACGATCTCGATGACGGTCGCACGCTTATGAAGAAATACGGGTTGGTGACAATATCGCTGGTCACGGCCGAAACAGACCAACTCTTTCATGCCCGCAATCCTTTTGCCTCTGGCGGCGTGCTTGAAGACCCCGCCACCGGTGCCGCAGCCGCTGCACTGGCCGGATATTTGCGCGATCTTGGCTGGCCGCATCACGGTGTTATAGATATCGTTCAAGGCGAGGACATGGGTCAAAAATCACTGTTGCGTGCTGAAATACCAGCCCAGCCTGGGTCATCCATCCGGGTTTCGGGGACCGCCAGAATTATGTGATGATATCTTCGTTTCTTATTGAAAACCCAATAAAAAAACCGGGTGGCTGTTGGGCAGCGCACCCGGTTTTTCCTATAAGAGCGCCTGTTGCCAGGCGCCGCAGACCGACCAGCTGGGAGGGAGGGCGGGTCTACTTACGAAACGC
>CAZJUF010000460.1:0-2268 GCA_964549055.1 uncultured Hyphomicrobiales bacterium
CGAGGGTCCAGAGGAAAATTGCATGATCATCTGCGGTGCGAACACCGTCACAATGAATAACAAGATCAGGGAATTCGGCATGAAATCCGGCGGCCATTTCGGCAATGGCTTCGCGTCCTTGTATAGGATCGCCACGATTAATACTGATCTGGCCATTGGGCGCATAATGGGATGCGATAGCATCAGGAGACCCGGAACTCCACGCGTTGGCATAGTTGTTAGCCATTTGTTGCAGGTTTTCTGGTTTCAGTGTCATTGAAAATTCCCTCAAAAAATAGTAGCAATACTGAAACATCACCGAAGTGATAGAGTCAATCCATCGAAAAGCACCAACGGCGGTCTGATTAAGACTGGTCCCGATCCGTCCTTGCCGTTCATGGTTTTACAAGAGGTTCGCAGTTGAAGAAAATTGCACTGAATATCGTCAATGAATATGATCGACTAACTCATGTGGTGGTGGGAACTGCACACGGGTATCATCGTGATGGCGCGCGCGTTGAGGTCGTTAATGAAACCCAGAAAAGGACTTTTGCCTCCGGGGCATTTCCAACTGAAGAAACTCTCGTTCCCGAATTTAATTCGTTCAAATCGGCACTGACAGAAAATGGTGTCCATGTGTATGAGCCAAGGCTGGCACCTGAAACAGTTCAGGATCAGACCTGCCCGCGTGATATCGGTTTTGTCATTGGTGATGTTGTGGTCATCGCTGCCATGCATGATCACAGCCGGAAAGAGGAATTCGCAGGTATCTCGCACCTGCTTGAGTTTTGGCAGGCAAGTGTTTTGGAAGCGCCTGAAGGCGCATTTATTGAAGGTGGCGACGTCGTCATTGATCAGGGGTGCATATTTACCGGAATAGGCCAGCGCAGTGACCAGGCCGGTTTTGAATTTTTAAAGGCCAGTTTTGGTGATACATACAATGTTATCCCCATGGCCTGCCGGTCGGTTTCAGAGGGTGAGAATGTTCTTCATCTTGATTGCACCTTTCAACCTCTCGGCCTTGGTCACGCACTGATATACAAAGAGGGGCTTGAGGTCATTCCGCCGGAAATTACAGACAGGTATTCACTTATTCCCGTTGATCGCTTGGAGGCAGATGCTTTGGCCACCAATATCCTGTCGATCAAGCCTGATACGCTCATCGCCAGATCAGCGCCTGAATGCGCAAGAGTAAACCAGGAGTTGAGAAAATCAGGATACCGGGTGATCGAGATTGAATTCGATCTTGTTCCCAGCACCGGCGGATCGTTTCGGTGTGCAACAATGCCGGTGAGAAGAATTTAGAGAAACCACAGCGTGGGCAGAGATAATCACAAACTCAATTGTCTTGGCTGGAATTGATAGAACCAGTCTCCCGGCAAACCATGGTGATAAACTCCTCAACAACCGGATTTCGGTTGTTGTCATTCCACGCAATAGCGCAGGTGACGATGTTGGTATCGCCTTCTACAGGTAAAAATCGAATGTTCTCGTGGTCATCGTTCATCATACTTTCTGGAACCAGACCTATTGCTGTTCCGCAGGCAACAAAGGCAAGTTGAGAAGTGATCGAGCGGGCATTAAAATCAATTCTTGGCGACAATCCCTTTGCCCGGCAAATTGCCACAATGCGATCAAAGTATGATGGGCTGATTTCTCGCGGACAAAACACCATTCGTTCGCGCGCCAAAGTGCTGAGATTTACGCGATCCTGTTTTGACAAAGGATGGTTAAACGGTATTGCAAGGACAAGTTTCTCGCGAACCAGAGGAACAATTTTCAGACTTCCGCTACTTTCTTCGGCGCGCAGAAACGCAATATCAATGTCCTCATTTTCCAGCGCAATCAAGGCTTCACTGGAATCGAACTCGCGAATATAGACGCTGAGGTTTTCCATCTGGCTTCTGGCCGTAGTGAGGATTTTTGGCAGCAGTTCTGACATCGTAAAGGCAATTGCCCCGATTGATATTCTGCTGGTGCGGCCCAACCGGGCTTCCATCACCGTGGATTCCAAATTTTCGCCTTCCGACACAAGCTGTTCAACAGCCGGGAGAATTTGATGGCCCGCAGCTGTCAGGCTGACGCCACTGCGTGATCGTTCAAAAAGGCGAACACCCAAATGGCTTTCCAGTATTTTTATCTGCTGGCTCAATGGTGGTTGGGAAATGCCCAGGCGTTTGGCGGCGCGCCCAAAATGGCGCTCTTCCGCAACAATCTTGAAATATGACAGGTGACGAAGCAGGCGAAAATCCATTTGATACTTTTTACATATCAAAAACATATGTCAAT
>CAZJUF010000461.1:0-2266 GCA_964549055.1 uncultured Hyphomicrobiales bacterium
CACTGGCCCATAAGGGATTTTTTCGACTGCCGGTAAAGCCCGGCGAGAACATCGACGGTCCTTCGCACGGCCGGTTCTCTGAGTATATCGCGATGAACAATCAGGTTTTCAATCGACTGGAATATTTCTTCCGATCCCGACACCTGGATGAGATCGTCTGAGGCATCGGCAAAAAAGCACGGTAAAACCGCCAGTCCCACACCAGACCTGCAGGCGTCAAATATGCTGGTCATCGTGTTAAACCTGATTTTCGCAGGCCGCTGCAAATTCATATCCAGCCATTTTTTCTGCTCCGGATACCACAGGCGGTCCGGTGCCAGTCCAATCCAGTCGCATTGGCAAAACCGCGCCGGTGTCAAAGCTTCCTGATGGTTGCGGACATATTCCCTGGAGCCGTAAAGTGCATACGACATGACGCCCAGTCGCCGGGCAACCAGGGTTTCGCTGTCAGGCAGACATGAGCGCAGTTGAATATCGGTTTCGCGCAAGGTGTGGTTCAAATGGATGTGGTTTTCACAGATCTCAATCTCAATGCCCTCAAGTTTCGACAGCAGCTCGGGCAAGTGCATGGTTATGAAACGCGCACGCACCTCATCCACATTTATCCGTACCACTCCCATCGCCAGATTTGCCAGATCAGGCTCAGCCCGGGCAACAGCATCAGCCGCTGTGCGCATCTCCCGGGCCAGAGGAATAAGTTTTTCACCAGCCCGCGTTGGCAGCAGACCATGCGGGGTGCGATCAAACAGTCTGGCACCGATCGAGGTTTCCAATTGGCGCAGACGCCGGGAAATCTGCGGCTGGCTGATTTTTAACTTCTTGGCAGCTCCGGTCAGACTGCCGGCAGCGGCTGCAGCTTCAAACAGCTGAATATCTTCCCAATTCATTTTTACATGTCTCCTGCGGCAGGTATGCGTATATGAATACCATGCATACCATTTTTCTCTCTTCTCAACAAGGAAGACCCGGCGTAGATTTCCCGCACCTTAAATCTCGCGGAAATTGGAACCAATGCACTTTCATAAAATGCAGAATACCAACATCAAAGGTATATTATTAGCGTTGGTGGGAACCGCGTTGTTTGCACCAATATTTGCAGCGGGTAAATTCGCGGGCGGGGAAATCCCGGCCATTGCCATTGTATTGATGCGATATCTTGGCGGGTTTTTGACAGTTGGCACTGTCGTAATTTTCTCGCGAACACCGCTTTCTTCCCTGAAATCTCCGCGACCCCATCTGCATTTTCTGCGGGCTATCTTTGGCATTGGCGGGGCTGCGGGCACCATTCACGCGGCAATCAACATGCCAATTGCCGACGCCACAGCCATTGGTTTGACAAAAGGGCTGATGGTGGTTGCACTGGCCGCTGTCATCTTGCGGGAGCGGGTAACGCCTGCCCACTGGTTTGCGGGCATTCTTTGTGCTTTGGGGGCTTATGTTGTGATCTCAGGCTCACTGTCTCTCGGCAATCTGGGCTTTAATCAGATTGAGGGGATAATGGCAGCTTTTGCCGGTGCACTGTTTATAGCCTTTGAAGCGCTCACCATTAAAATTCTGGCGCGAAGTGAAAATGCTCTTGGTGTTTTGTTATACGTCAACGGTTTTGCTACTCTTATTTTGCTCGGGCTGGTTTTCTTTATGTTACAGGATGCGGAAATTGGACTTATGTCGCTCGCCCCTTTTATCATTCTTGGGCCGATCGCCATTTTGGGTCAGTTCTGCAACATCAAAGCCTATCGCCTCACTGATGTGGCCATATTGGGGCCGGTCAATTACAGCTGGATAATCTTTGCCACTCTCATAGGTGTCTTTGTGTTTGATGAAGTTCCCGATCTGCGGTTTTTCATCGGTGCAGCTTTGATCCTTTTAGGCGGGATGGGTTTAATGCGGCTGCCTTCTGCACCAGTGGCAGTTAAACAATGCTAACCGGAACTTCAGCCACCATTGGCGCGGGCGATTGAAAACAGCTCCTTTTCAGGCACCTGGCCAATGACGGCATAATCGAGTTCGCCAACTGACCACAACACAGCTTTAATACCGTCAATCTCTACCTTCCGGGTTGAGGTGACGTTGCCGGAGTGGCGTCTGACAAAGATGGTGATTTTGCGCCCGGGACCGCCAGCAAATTGCAACTGTCCCGCCGGGTTAAACCCGTCGGTTACCAGTCTGCCACCAGAATATCTGTAGCCAAAACTATCAAGTTTGACATCACGCACCGGTGCACCAATGCGATTTGATATCCAGTTCCGTAAGGCGTCGGGCTGCT
>CAZJUF010000462.1:0-2237 GCA_964549055.1 uncultured Hyphomicrobiales bacterium
TCCACAGCGCGAAAAAGATACATGTAAATTTGGATTTATCCATCAAAACCAGTTTATCTACCCGTCGTATTTTATCCATGTTGTTTACAACAGATTTGATCAAATTCAACCATGACAAATATTGCTATGACAATTGCAGGCTCTGATTCAAGCGCCGGGGCAGGCATACAGGCTGATCTGAAAACATTTTCGGCTCTGAACGTTTACGGCACCACTGTGATTACGGCTCTGACAGCGCAGAACACGCAAGGCATTACCGCCATTGAGCCGGTTCGACCTGAATTTGTCCGCGATCAGATCAACGCCATTTTTGATGACATGCAAGTTGATGCGGTAAAAATCGGTATGCTGGGCTCGCCTGAAATCATTGCTGCCGTGGCCTCAGCCTTGAAAACCTATAAGCCAGCCCATGTGGTGGTTGATCCGGTCATGGTTTCCAGCAGTGGCAGGCGGTTGTTATCCCGGCAGGCGATAAAAGCGATGATTGCCGACATTTTCCCCCTTGCCAGCCTGCTTACGCCAAATTTAGATGAAGGAGCGGTTTTGCTGGATCAACCGGTTTTGCAGGATCAAGAAGAGATGGAGAAATGTGCGGCGAAGATCACCCGCTTGGGCGTTGCCAGCGTATTGCTGAAAGGGGGGCATCTGAAGGGGCAAAAAGCCATCGATGTGCTTTGTGCTGACGATCGCTTCACCCATTATAACGCTGAGCGTATTGATACAAAAAACACTCATGGAACCGGCTGCACATTATCTGCCGCTATCGCCGCTTTTCTGGCGCAGGGCCATGGCTTGACACAAGCTATAGACAAGGCCAAGGCCTATACCACCGGGGCGATAAAGGCGGCCGATGAATTGAATACAGGCAAGGGCGCCGGACCGCTCAATCATTTTTGGGAAAAGTAAAAAAGGCGCCTTATTCAGGTTTAATCTCAGAACCAAATACAGCAGTGAACTCCCGCAACAAAGCCTCATCAACCTCTGCCATGGTGACGGTTTTACCAAGATCATGCAGACTGGTTATGCCGTGGCCTTTAACGCCGCAGGCGACGATGCCTTCGAAATGTTCCAGGTTGGGGTTCACGTTCAGGCTTAGCCCGTGAAAGGTCACCCATTTGCGCACCCTGATGCCGATGGCGGCGATTTTATCTTCCACATCAACGCCCTTGTCCGGCCGTCTGACCCACACACCGACGCGGTCTTCACGGCGCTCGCCAATCACATCAAAAGCGTCAAGCGTGCGGATTAACACCTCTTCCAGTTGGGCGACAAAAAGCCGGACATCAGGTGTTCTGCGCTTTAAATCGAGCATGATATAAGCAATTCTTTGTCCCGGCCCGTGATAGGTATATTGACCGCCACGTCCAGTGGCAAAAACGGGAAAGCGCTCGGGCATCAGCAAGTCCTCGCTGTTGGCGCTGGTTCCCGCAGTATATAAGGAGGGGTGTTCCAGCAACCACACCAGTTCGGTGGCGTCATCATCCGAAATTTCCCTGATGCGCTTTTCCATTTGCGCAACGGCGTGTTGATAGTCGACCAAACCGTCAGATTGCAGGCGGCTGACGGCAGGATAAGCCACGGCTTTGCTAGCGGGGGGGATTATTTGATGACGGAATTTAACCATTCGGTAACCGTGTTTGTGGGACTTTGCAAAAGTTGTTGCCGGTATTGAGTCGTCCGATGCAACCTAATTCAAAAGTTGTCAGTCAGGCTAGTAAAACATGACCGTGAACGCAGTTGGTACAGTACCTGTAGAAATTTCGATTGTCCTGGGTCACTCCGTAATGCCGGTGAACCAGCTATTGCGAATGGGTCGTGGTGCAGTGATTGAGCTTACAACCTTACAAGATGAACAGGTCTCCATATTGGCGAACAATATACCGATTGCCTATGGAAAAGTGAATGTGGATGGAGAAACAATCTCCATTTCCATTTCCAAAAAACTGCAAACAGACACCAGCCGCCGCTAATTTTCAAAATTATTTTGCCAATGTGCCAAAGTCGTCCTTGTTATGGGCGTCGTGATTTGATACACCGAGCGCTCGACAAGCAAAAGTGCGGCCGTGGCGGAACTGGTAGACGCGCAGCGTTGAGGTCGCTGTGGGGTAAAACCCGTGGAAGTTCGAGTCTTCTCGGCCGCACCATCACTTCTTCGAGGGTACTACCACCCTTAAGACCATCGCTAAGTCGTTGAATTATTTGAAATGGTAGGCTTGGTTCGGTGGTTCGAAGTCCGG